>NZ_JAFBDW010000020.1 GCF_016908415.1 Caldicoprobacter guelmensis | reverse complement strand
CATCATTCGATGATTTTGGTTACGGCACCAGCGCCTACCGTCCTGCCACCTTCCCTTATAGCAAACCTCAACCCTTCCTCTATCGCTATGGGCGTAATCAGCTTCACCTTCATGTTCACGTTGTCACCTGGCATCACCATCTCTACTCCCTCAGGCAGCTCTATCACACCCGTCACGTCCGTCGTCCTAAAGTAAAACTGCGGCCTGTACCCACTGAAAAACGGCGTGTGCCTTCCTCCCTCTTCCTTCGTCAACACATACACCTGCGCATAAAACTCCGTGTGCGGCTTGATGCTCCCAGGCTGCGCCAATACCTGCCCCCTCTCTACCTCGTCCTTCTGAACTCCCCTCAACAACGCTCCTATGTTGTCTCCCGCTACTGCCTCATCCAACACCTTCCTGAACATCTCTACCCCCGTCACTACCGTCGCCTTCGGCTTGTCCGCAAACCCTACTATCTCCACCGTGTCTGATACCTTAAGCCTACCCCTCTCTACTCTGCCAGTCGCTACCGTCCCACGCCCTGTTATCGAAAATACGTCCTCTATCGGCATCAGGAACGGCTTGTCTACATCCCTCTGCGGCGTCGGTATATACTCATCTACCGCATCCATCAGCTCAAATATCGCCTTGCACCACGGATCGTTCGCTACATCCGCCCCGCTCTGCGCCGCCTCTAACGCCTTCAACGCCGAACCCCTTATAACCGGTACCTCATCCCCAGGAAATTCGTACTCATTCAAAAGCTCCCTTACCTCCATCTCTACCAGCTCAAGCAGCTCCTCGTCGTCTACCATGTCCACCTTGTTCAAAAATACCACAATGTATGGTACCCCTACCTGCCTGGCCAGCAGTATGTGCTCCCTGGTCTGCGGCATCGGACCATCCGCCGCCGATACCACCAGTATCGCACCGTCCATCTGCGCCGCACCAGTTATCATGTTCTTCACATAGTCGGCATGCCCAGGACAGTCCACGTGCGCATAGTGCCTCTTGTCGGTCTCATACTCCACGTGCGCCGTGTTAATCGTTATTCCCCTCTCCTTCTCCTCCGGCGCCTTGTCAATATCCTC
>NZ_JAFBDW010000019.1 GCF_016908415.1 Caldicoprobacter guelmensis | reverse complement strand
CTGGTGGTTACAACCCAAATCTCTTTTAGCTCCTTCTTATCCCCTTCATAAATCTCCTCTAAAAACCTTATAAACCTTACCTTAATCTCCTCCATACCCCCCATTTCAAATCCATCTTCGTCCCATGCTCTAACAACAATTCTCTTCCTGCTCCCCTCTTCTACTTCCCATTCCCTGTCAGCTTCACGGCTTTGATACAAACCTAACGCATCTTTTACAATATGCAACCTCTCATCTTTTACCCTGACAACTGCATCCATCCCAATCGCAAGTACTTCCTTAATCCATGTTGCTCTGCAATACAAAGCATCTGCAACTATTACATCCGCAAAATGATGAAATTGCTTGTATAGTTTCCTAATAAGCCTCTTGCTCCCACTAAGTTCTCCCTCATCCTTGTCATCACAATCTTTTTTAGGTTCTAACATCTCATAACCCAATACAATATGGGGATCAGAACCCACAGTTGCACAAACTACTGCTTTATGATAATAATGGGTTACTCCTTGTTTATCAACACGAGTAAGACATCTCTCACAACTCTTCTTGGTACTCTCAAATACCTCCACTCCGTCAATAGCAGCAACCTTTAGCCCATCTATTGTGCCCTTCCTAAATACCTTATTCCTGAACGCGGTCTTTACTATATGCTCATGCATGCCATTCAAACTATCTATATCAAAACTACTCAACGAACGCCTAATAGTATCTATCCGAGGTAATTTCTTTCTCCTTGGTAATAATTTTTTAAATTTCTTATTCTCCAGCCAACGCTCTAGTCTATTAAAACTTTTAAGCCCACAGATAAATGCAAACAAAACTATAAATGCTATAGTCGAGGTTTCCACTTGGGGTTTTATCCTCCCATCTTTTAACCTCTTGACTTCTTCTCCAAGATAATATATCCTGGAGAAGTAGGAGAACATTCTTTTTATATGACTTTTGATCATATTGGACCATCCTTTCTTTTTTGGTTTTGTTACACAAAATTTAATTATAGAAAGGATGGTCCTATTTTTTAACCCTAAATTTTTTCCAGTAAAAATCGGAATTTACATATTTCGAGTATTATCCTTTCTAAACCTCTAAATATCAAAGGATTACGCCGTTTTTATTCATTAATTTGCGAAACTTCTG
>NZ_JAFBDW010000017.1 GCF_016908415.1 Caldicoprobacter guelmensis | reverse complement strand
TGCACCTTGAAAACTGCACAATGCGGGTGGAAGTAGCGGTGCTGTAGGGGGCACTGGCTACAATTTCGCGTAAGGTCAAGCTAGGAAGGGCACAGGGTGGATGCCTTGGCACCAGGAGCCGAAGAAGGACGTGGCAAGCTGCGAAAAGCTGCGGTGAGCCGCAAGCAGGCGTTGACCCGCAGATTTCCGAATGGGGGAACCCACCTGGCGGTAAGGCCAGGTATCCATACCTGAACACATAGGGTATGGAGGGGAACCCGGGGAACTGAAACATCTTAGTACCCGGAGGAAAAGAAAGAAAGAATCGATTCCCTGAGTAGCGGCGAGCGAAAGGGGAGGAGCCCAAACCGCACCAGTTTATGCTGGTGTGGGGTTGAGGACCGGCCGTATATGGCACTGAAGGCTAGCCGAACCACCTGGAAAGGTGGGCCAGAGAAGGTGAGAGCCCTGTAGGCGAAAGCTGGAGGTGTTGTGGCTGGGATCCAGAGTACCACGGGACACGAGGAATCCTGTGGGAAGCGGGGAGGACCACCTCCCAAGGCTAAATACTCCCTGGTGACCGATAGTGGAGTAGTACCGTGAGGGAAAGGTGAAAAGCACCCCGGGAGGGGAGTGAAATAGTACCTGAAACCCTGTGTCTACAAGCAGTGGGAGCGCGAGATGCGCGACCGCGTACTTTTTGTAGAACGGGCCGGCGAGTTACAGTGGCATGCGAGGTTAAGGGCTTTGGAGGTCCGGAGCCGGAGGGAAACCGAGTCCGAATAGGGCGTGTAAGTATGCTGCTGTAGACCCGAAACCAGGTGATCTATCCATGGGCAGGGTGAAGCGGGAGTAAGATCTCGTGGAGGCCCGAACCCACTGGTGTTGAAAAACCAGGGGATGACCTGTGGATAGGGGTGAAATGCCAATCGAACCTGGAGATAGCTGGTTCTCCCCGAAATAGCTTTAGGGCTAGCCTCAAGGGGTAAGAGCCGTGGAGGTAGAGCACTGACTGGGGTAGGGGGCCAAAAGCCTACCGAACCTTATCAAACTCCGAATGCCACGGTTTGTTCCTTGGGAGTCAGACTACGGGAGATAAGTTTCGTGGTCGAGAGGGGAACAGCCCAGATCACCGGCTAAGGTCCCAAAGTTCAGGTTAAGTGGAAAAGGATGTGGGACTGCGAAGACAACCAGGATGTTGGCTTAGAAGCAGCCATACATTTAAAGAGTGCGTAATAGCTCACTGGTCGAGCGGTTCTGCGCCGAAAATGTACGGGGCTAAAACCTGACACCGAAGCCGTGGGTTCTGCGGTAAGCAGAGCGGTAGGGGAGCATCGTATACTGGGCAGAAGCCTGACCGTAAGGCAGGGTGGACTGTATACGAGAGAGAATGCCGGCATAAGTAGCGAGAGGGTGGTGAGAATCCACCCCGTCGGAAGCCTAAGGGTTCCTGAGGAAGGTTCGTCCACTCAGGGTAAGTCGGGACCTAAGCTGAGGGCGAAAGCCGTAGGCGATGGGTAATCGGTTGAGAATCCGATACCACCTGTACCCGATTGAGAGAAGCAGGGACGCAGGAGGGCAGGCAGAGCGAGCTGGTGGTAGAGCTCGTCCAAGCGGCGAGGCAGGCAAGTGAGTGAAGTACCACTTGCCGGTAATGCTGAGCCGTTAAGGGGACCGAAGATTAAGTAGGGAAGCTGCTGAGCTCACACTGACGAGAAAAGCTGCTATCGAGGGTGCAGGTGCCCGTACCGCAAACCGACACAGGTAGGCGAGGAGAGGATCCTAAGACGAGCGGGAGAACCCTTGTCAAGGAACTCGGCAAACTGACCCCGTAACTTCGGGAGAAGGGGTGCCCACCTTGTAGGGTGGGTCGCAGAGAACAGGCCCAAGCGACTGTTTAACAAAAACACAGGTCTCTGCTAACTCGTAAGAGGAAGTATAGGGGCTGACGCCTGCCCAGTGCTGGAAGGTTAAGGGGAAGGGTTAGCGTCGGAGAGGCGTGAAGCTCTGAACCGAAGCCCCAGTGAACGGCGGCCGTAACTATAACGGTCCTAAGGTAGCGAAATTCCTTGTCGGGTAAGTTCCGACCCGCACGAAAGGCGTAACGACTTGGGCGCTGTCTCGACAAGGGACCCGGCGAAATTGTAGTACCAGTGAAGATGCTGGTTACCCGCGACTGGACGGAAAGACCCCGTAGAGCTTTACTGTAGCCTGATATTGGACTTTGGCATTGGATGTACAGGATAGGTGGGAGGCAGGGAAGCATACACGCCAGTGTATGTGGAGCCGTCGGTGGGATACCACCCTTTCAGTGCCGGGGTTCTAACTGCAGGCCGTTGAACCGGCTGCGGGACAGTGTCAGGTGGGCAGTTTGACTGGGGCGGTCACCTCCTAAAGGGTAACGGAGGTGCCCAAAGGTCCTCTCAGGATGGTTGGGAACCATCTGGTGAGTGCAAAGGCAGAAGGGGGCCTGACTGTGAGAGGGACACCTCGAGCAGGGACGAAAGTCGGGCTTAGTGATCCGGCGGTATCAAGTGGGAGAGCCGTCGCTCAACGGATAAAAGCTACCTCGGGGATAACAGGCTGATCTCCCCCAAGAGTCCACATCGACGGGGAGGTTTGGCACCTCGATGTCGGCTCGTCGCATCCTGGGGCTGGAGCAGGTCCCAAGGGTTGGGCTGTTCGCCCATTAAAGCGGCACGTGAGCTGGGTTCAGAACGTCGTGAGACAGTTCGGTCCCTATCCGTCGCGGGCGCAGGAAATTTGAGGGGAGCCGTCCCTAGTACGAGAGGACCGGGATGGACGTACCGCTGGTGAACCAGTTGTCACGCCAGTGGCACAGCTGGGTAGCTAAGTACGGAAGGGATAAACGCTGAAGGCATCTAAGCGTGAAGCCCACCCCAAGATAAGATTTCCCATCCGGAAAGCGGAGTAAGGCCCCTTGAAGAATACGAGGTAGATAGGTCCGGGGTGTAAGTGCAGCAATGCACTTAGCTGACGGATACTAATAGGCCGAGGGCTTGACCGATAGGACCTGCATTGTGCAGTTTTGAGGGTGCAAGAAGGGGATAAAGGAGGTCCCTTTGAGGGTAGGATAG
>NZ_JAFBDW010000016.1 GCF_016908415.1 Caldicoprobacter guelmensis | reverse complement strand
TGATAAATAAATTTACCACAGCTTTAGTAACTATGCCATATTTAATTTTTGGTAGCTTTACCAATTCCACTGCCTTTTTTGCAGAACAAGAGTTAATTAGCCTTCTTTAATTAAAAACTATAAATGAGCAAATTTTCTGGTAATTAATTACCATTACTTGATTTATGAAGTGTTTTATCCTATCATTTTGTATTCTGGAAAGCTTTATATCTCCCAGAAATACAGGATGGAAATTTACTGGAAGCATTTTTGCCCATTTATAGTTAAAAACTTTTAAATGCAATTCCTTAACTAAACTTCATTTCTTTTCCTCTAATACAGCGATATTAAGTTCATTTTTCTTCCTCTGTAAATTAACACCCTTAATTTCCGCCAAGGTAATTTCTACTAAATAGAGGACAACAGTACCCTCTTCTAAATGTCCAGTATAAGTTTGTTCCAAATCTGAAATCACCATATGTAGATGAGGGTCGCCATCTACTATTACTCCCTGTAAAGAAGCCAATTCCATTGGTTTTTCCAATGTTACATATTCATCCACTGGTGATTCTTCCATTCCTGTAACTCTATGAAAAACTGCTCTTTGTAATGAACCAATTGCACTCAACACAACTGCATTTTTAATTCCTATTTGCTTTAATTGTTCTCTGATGCTCTTTAGCAAATCTTCTCCTCTTTGCAAATTAAGGATAATGATTCTCCCTAATTCCTCTCCTATATCTCTTCTCATGATAAAACCACCTCTTTCAAAAAATTTAACCATTAAACCTTGCCCTTTTTAGATATTCTTCAAAATATTCACATTTACCTAAAAAATTCAGAAATACCTCCCTTAATCTTCAAAACCATCTTTTTCATAAGTAATATAATTTTCAGGCCTAGTAGGTGCAGAAAATATAGAAGCCGTAATTAATGGTGTATCGCCAATATTTCGTACTTGATGCTTAGAATTAGAAGGGAAAAACACCGCATCTCCTTTCTTAAAAGTAACTATTTCTCCATCAATCCAAGCCTCACCTTTACCTTCGAGAATTAATATCACCTCCTCAATATCCTTATGACTATGAAGTGGTCGCACTACTGACTTAGGAGGACAATTCATGATAGCAATTGATAATTTCTCCGCTCCCACAGTCTCAGGAGTGATAATCCATTTAAGTTCTCTCCCTGGTAGTTGTATACCTTCAACATTGTTTGGATTTATAACTTTTACCCCATTTTATATACCCCCTTTTCATTTTCGTAGTGTCAAAAATTTTTATACAAAATCAGCTTTAGTTGCTGATATAACTGATTTTTTAGGTATATTTTTCAAATACCTCCCCAGAGTGGGTGGTGCTTAAATATAAATAATATTCCTTTAAAACTCAAATCTATCGTTTCCCCATACTGAATGTAGAACCAATAGCCAAAAAGGTTGTTGAAACATTTCGGCGGATATACCGCCGCAATCACAGCAGTAGTTATTGTGGAGCTTGTGGGAAAGTGCATACCAGCTTGGAAATGCTTGCTGATGGTTGTGGATAAAATTGTGTGATAAGCTGTGGTAAACTCGTAGAGTTTCCCATGGCTTATCCACAATTTTATCCATAGCCAGAAGCTTAGCAGTTCCTGCTGGGATGTACTTTTCCATCAAATCCACAATATATTCATTTCTCTCTTATCCAGGAATTTATACTTAGAATTGACGGTGGCACCTCTTCTATGGTATAAACATACCATATACATCCTTTACATACTAAAAATTAGATAAGAGGTGACCACCGTGGCTATTATTATACCACTTCTCCTAAGTATAATTAAGTACCTGAATAAAATTCTTTTCAAATTTCAGTGCTTTTTAATACATAGATTTATGTCCAACTTACCTTCCGATAACCCTATCGCTGAACAATACCGCACCATGCAAGTAGATGACTTCCCTATCATTGAAAAGCGAGAGCTACTTGACCACAAGGTATTGCTGCAGCAGTACCTGGATACCCACGGAAAACCTCTTAAACCTATCAATCACAGGAGTTCCAATCTCCCTCCTAAAGGAACCACTTGCCCTATTTGTAACGCGCCTTATGAATACATCTACGATAACTCCGGCGGCAGAGGACAGCTAAAATGCAAAGTATGTCACTCCACTTTCTTCCCCCACAAGTCCTACCTGGAAAAACTGGTCTTTAAATGCCCTCATTGCAGACATACACTCACTAAAAAACGAGATAGAAAAAACTTCTTTGTCTACTCATGCCAAAACCGTAAATGCTCATTCTATCTCCAAAACATTGCTTCCTTGACCCCAGAACAGCAAGCTGATTTCAATCAAAACCCGCACAAATACAAAATGCATTACTACCACCGTGTCTTTGATATCGAACTTGATTCTCTCAAGCAAGAGCCAAACAAACCCCACTCAGTAGACCTCTCCAGAATCAGAAAGGCTAAGTATGTCCTCGGCCTTGCCCTAACATATCACATAAACTACGGCTTGAGTTTGCGTCAAACAGCTTCCATCCTTTGGGATATCCATAGAATCAAAATATCTCACCAGACAATCGCAAATTATGCCGCCTCTGCAGCTAGAATCCTCAAAACCTATGTTGATGACTACCCATACGACTTATCATCTCAAGTCTCCATCTGCGGTGATGAAACCTATGTCAAAGTCTTAGGCAAAAAGCACTATGTCTTTTTTATCATGGATGTTGTCAAAAAAATTATCACCTCCTACGAAGTTTTCGCCAATAGAGACGGTATATCTGCCATCAAAGCAGTATATGCTACATTAGCAAAATTCCGTAAAATCCCTGAAAACCTTGTATTAATCTTTGATAGCAACCCCATTTATCTCCTGGCTCAACATTTCTTCGCTCAGCACAATATACATTTCGATGTTAAACAGGTAATTGGTCTTACCAACAACGATGAAGTCTCTGCTGAGTATCGCTGGCTAAAGCAAGTAATTGAGCGACTCAATAGAACCTTTAAAGCAGTCTACAGAGGCAAAAACGGTTTTAACTCTTTAGAAAGAGCTAATGAATATATGGTTCTTTTTGTTGCCTTTTTCAATTTCCTTCGTGTTCATTCTTCCCTTAACTACAATGTCCCAGTGTGTGTCCCCGAAATCGCAAATATGCCTGATATGCCTTCCAAATGGTTAGAATTACTTAGGCTGTCATATGAACATATTTGTAGACATCAACACATAACCTAATTCAAATCCTTCTCAATAATATCACTTGCCTGGCTACACTGTAGCTTCTTTACACATGTCATTATAATCCCATTAATTGTATTTTTAGGCTATATCTTACTTATTAAGCACTCTTAATTACTGTGTTTTTATATTTTTAGTCTATATTCTGTTGCCAAAGTCCATGTTTTGATAACAATTCTCTTATCGTTGACTTTTTCATTATTTATTTGACACTACCTTCATTTTAAGTATGCTTTCGAAAAGTCTGAGAGCCTTATTTTAGCTTGTTTGCAGGTTCGGTCTTGGGACTTCACCCCATAATTATTCTGCAAGGTTACTCTACAAAATCAATCGTTATGCCTATGTTGCTTAGCTACTTTTCGAGAGTATTCATTGTAATTAATAAATTATGATTTATAATTTCAATTATAGAGTACCACTTTTTTGTATCTATTTCAAGAGTTTTTTTACCTTTATTTTTTATATTTATTTAGCGTATTCATAAATAAATTCCATTTTTCTCATTGTTTTTCGTCATATCTCATTATTTTGGTTCGTTGTAAAATTAAATGCAACACCTAAAAAATAGTAGAACCATAGTGAGAAATCCTGTATGATATAGATATCCAAAATCACTAAACATACAGGGAGGTCTCACTATGGCTCAATATAATTGTACCACGAAATGTCGCTCTTTTAAACACCTAAGTGTCTATGAAAGAGGGAAAATTGCTGCCTTGTACAAAGAAGGCAAAAGTATACGCTACATTGCAAAACAACTAGGCAGAGCTCCAAGTACTATTAGCAGGGAAATTAAACGTGGTACCGTTACTCAGCTTAAATCTGACTTGTCTACTTATGAAGCATACTTCCCCGAAGCAGGGCAGGCAGTATATGAAAAGAGACGAAAAAATTGTGGTACTAAACTCAAACTACCGCTTGTTAAGGACTTCATCAGATTTGCGGAGGAAAAGATGCTCCAAGAAAAGCCATGGGCTCCAGATACTATAGTGGGGTACTGTAAGAAGGATCCTAGTTGGAAAGATAAGCCTATTGTTTGTACTAAAACTCTGTATAACTATATAGACAGGGGACTGCTTAGAGTACGCAATATTCCTGACTTTGTCAGTTAAAGTTCCAAAAAACCTTGAAATCAAGCCATTTTTTCTTTTTAAAACGCGCAAATTGTACCCACACCTATCCCTTACCAGGTAAAAGCCTTTGCTTCTTCAAGAGACAGGACATTCTTGGGTGGTGCTATCCGCAATACCCTTAATATCTTGTTCGCTCCTTCGCTGAGTTTCATCTTGATCAAGTAAAGCTGCCCGTTTATTTCCACCTCCGTAAACATCATCGAATTTAAAGCCTCCCTTATTTTGTTGGGACTCATCATAATCCCATTCGTTTTCAACTTGTACTCTAGTGTCCTCTCCAAAAGAAATGCTAAAAAGCATACTACAAAATGTCCTTTTATCCTCCTTTCCGTCCAGTGAAATATCGGCCTTACTTCCAAGGTGCTCTTCATTATCCTGAACGATTCCTCAATCTTCCATAACGTGTGATATACCTCCAGTACCTTTTCTGCTTTCAAGTCTAACAAACTCGTCTGTATGGCATAATAGCCATCAAACTTTTCATCAGCAGCAATAGCCTCCTCATTAAGACAATATTCTTCTTTCTCACCCTTCTCCAAAATAAAGCGTTTACTCCCCCTCCTGTTACTGGCTCTAATCCTTGCTGGTTCTTTTAGCAGCTCCTTCGCTTTTTCAATAAGTCGTTCACGATCTGCTTTATCCTTTAATGCCCTCTTCTTAGAATATGTTATCACCATCTTTTCCTTAAGTTCTTTTACTTTCCCTTCTTCATCCTTGTAACGGTTAATGTAGTCTATAACCTTGTATCGAAACTCTTCTTCATCTTCTTCCTTATACCTTGCCAGAAGTTCAGGAGTTAATAATCTATAACCGTTAGAATCAAATACTTCTTCAATTACACTTTCTGGCATCTTCTTTAAACGGCTTGCCACTATGTAGTCATAACCCATCTCCTTTATCCTGCTTAAGTTTAACTTGCTGTTTAAACCCCTGTCAGCTACTATGATTACCTGACGAATATTGAATCGTTCCTTTAGCTTCTCTAAAGACCTCTCCAATGTCTTGCTGTCAAGCGTGTTACCAGGAAACAATTCATACCCTATCGGCCGTCCTTCACTGTCAATCAGTAAACCCATTACAACCTGTACCTCGTTAATTTTATTGTCTTTGCTAAAACCAAAATCTCTAAATCCATCTTCTCTTACACTCTCAAAATAGAATGTAGTCACATCATAGAACACTACATCCACACTCATGTTAAACAGCGTCCGATTCCTATCAAAAACATAGTTCTCTATGTTCTCTTTATTCTCTGCCAGTAAATCTAAACTTCGGTACAGATGATTTAAATCCATTTCGGGTATACCCAAATACAAATAACGCTTTTCGTAGGTGCTCAGCTTACTCATGGGTGACAGCAAGTGCTGGACTACCATGAGAAAAATAACCGAGCCTAGATCAAATTGTAGCTTGGTGTGCTTCCTTTTCAGTTGATCAAAAAAGCTATCAAAGCCAAATATCTGCCACAGCTTGCGATACACTATAAAACCGTAATTGCGAAGAGTACCTTCTGAAATTTGCAGTTTGTCTGTTTTCTCAACAGTACCTCCTGATATTTCCAAAAGCCTTTCTGCCAATCGCTTAAATGAAGGATTACCTTCTATTATATCCTTGCGTCCCAAGTTAAGAATGACTTTATGTTTTACTTTGCCATTTTCGCGAAAAGATTCTACTAAACGTACGTATTCATATTTTCCAGCTTTAACAATTTTTATATGCATAGGAAATACCTCCTAAGAAACAGTAAATCCTATGCATATTGTACCATACAATTTGACACAATATCAACAAATTAAAGCATAATAATAAAAAATTTGTCCCTACACTTTTAATAAAAATTAATTTTTGTAGCCCTCAAACCCAGTAAAATCAAGGGGTCTTACTTTTAAACCTCCTTTCAACTGACAAACTCGGGGGGGACTGCTTAGAGTACGCAATATTGATTTGTTACTCAAACCGAGGCTAAAACCCAGGGATAAGACGAAGAAAAGAGAGCCTAAACGGATTATG
>NZ_JAFBDW010000015.1 GCF_016908415.1 Caldicoprobacter guelmensis | reverse complement strand
ACCATATTAATTTTTCAAGGTACATTTCTAATCTTCCTTGATTGCAAAACTATAATTTGGTCAAAATAACCCTTTCCTAATTTTCTCGTGAAAATTCCCATCTACTTTTCGAGAGTGTTCTTTAATATAAATAACAAAATTTTAAAAATTACATCCACACTCTACAAAAATATTACTCCTTTTTAACTACCGCTTTTACTTAATCTAATCACATTCCATGATAACTTCCTTGTCAGAGCGATAACCTTTCCGTCCTCCATTTTTGTTTTTGTATTTACTACTGGAACAATAACTTCTGGATGCTCAAAACTGTTCCCTTTAGTAAGGTCATCTGTATACATTTCCACATGCTCAACAAGCTTATAATCTTCAAAACCACGTACATCCAAAGTAACTTCAATATCATCTTCAATTGAGCGATTAATTATAAATACATCCACCTCTTCTTTCTCCTCATGATATACAGCTGCAGCTTCAATTGCTTGTACACCCTCAAAAGAATGGCATTGATTGAAATCATTTAGAGCATATTGCTGAGTATTAAATGTTGGTCCATTAACTACAGGTATAATAGACACACCTTCTGCTGCCAATTTATTCATCTGATAGTATGGATAATATGCCGCATTCTTCCAGACATGTTCTCCATCGAAAGCAATTGCGTCACCTAAACCTCCCGTCATACAAGCTATTTTAATTCGGTCAGCATTTCGGATAAAAGCAAGTAATATTGAAGCAACGCCTAACGCCTCTAACATTTGATAAGAAACTCGCCTTATTCTTCTAAAATTGTCTGGTTCATGTCTAATAAACACGTTTTCCCTCGGCCTAAATTGCATAAAAACTTTGCTGGCATCTTTCCATCCCCTACGGCCATAAGTTAATTCCCCTTGTTTCCCAAACATAACCCCATATTCATCAAATGAAATATACATCTTTTTGGGTATACCAATTTTAGCCTGTATATAATCACAAATAGCAATTATAGTCCTCATATTTTCCTCTATTACAGAAGAAACATTTAAATAATTAGCAATATCTCCTTCAGGTGCTGTATGGTAATAGTGTACTGATACATAATCAACAGATTCATAGCATTGCTCCAGTGCTTTCATTAACCATTCAGGAAAATGCTTAGAATAATCAGAAACACCTGACAAAACAGTTTCTGCTTTATTATCAATCCATTTAATCACTTTTGAAACCTCGTGAGTTAAGATACCAAAACCTACAGGATTTTTTTCCCACGAACCTATTTGCCAATGACCATCCATTTCATTGCCTAGATACCATATCTTAATAGGATAAGGTTCTGAATGCCCATATTTTTTACGCAGTTCAGACCAGTAAGTACCTCCTTCATGTCTGCAGTACTCTACTAAATGTGCAGCACTCTTTAAATCTTCTGTGCCAAGGTTTATCGTAAACATAGGTTCAGTATTAGCCCTTTTTGTCCACTCTAAATATTCATCAAGCCCAATAATGTTAGGCTCTATTTGAAACCACGCAAGGTCCAACTGTACTTTTCGATTTTCCAGTGGCCCTATAGAATTCTTCCATTCCCAGCCTGAAACCCAATTACCCCCGGGAAGACGTATAGCAGGCATCCCAAATTCCTTTACTGCTTCTAATATATCTTGCCTAAAGCCCATTTCATCTGCTGATGGATGTTTGGGGTTATATATACCTCCATACACCCAATTCCCAATAGGTTCTAAAAATGCCCCAAACAAGCGCTTTTCTACTTTACCTACCTTATAATCAGGATGTACAGTCACTTTTGCTGTTTTTGTCATAAAACTCCTCCTATATATAAAATTTTTGTTATTTTTTATTAACCCTTTATAGCACCGATAAGGATTCCTTTTACAAAATATTTCTGCAGAAAAGGAAATACACACATTATGGGCACCATTGTCATCAATACCGCTGCCATCTTCATACCCTGCGAAAACTTCTTTAACTCCGTCTGCGATGCAGAAAAATGTTCGCTCCCCTGACTTTCCATAACTATGGAACGCAAAGCCAATTGTAACGTCAAAAGCTCTCTCTTGCGTATAAAAATCATTGCCAAAAACCATTCATTCCATCTGTCAACCGCATAAAATAACGTAAGCGTCGCTATAATCGGCATAGATATGGGCAAAATTACACTCACCATAATCCGCCATTCCCTTGCCCCGTCAAGCTTTGCCGACTCCACCAACGATTGTGGCAACGACAAAAAATAGTTCCTCATAATTATAAGATAAAAAGAGTTAAGCCCTGTCGCCAATATTACAGACCATAGCGTATTAATCAAATTCAATTGCTTCATCAGCAAGTATAATGGTATAATCCCTCCATTAAACATCATTGTAAATACTATAAAATAAACGAAAAATCTCCTAAACGGCAAATTCGGCCGGCTTAATCCGTAAGCCATCGACGTCGTCAAAAACATATTAAGCGAAACCCCTATCAATACCAATAACAACGTTGTGCGATACCCTATCCAAATCCTCCCATCTCGAATCAACGCCTTATAATTCTCCAGCGTAGCTTCCTTCGGTATCAACACCAACATCGAATTGTAATATTCCTTCTCCGAAGCAAAAGATATCCCTATCACATTCAAAAATGGCAGTATAATTACTATAGCCCAAAATGTAAGAAATATCAACAACACAACGTCCAATGTCTCTATTCTCTTCCCTAACCCTTTCCCCTTACTCGCTGCCATCATTCCTTCCTCCATTTTTAACATTTTTTCCTTATAATCATCCTTTCCCTCTCTTGCTTTATGCAAACAACCCTTCTGAACCCAGCAACTTCGAAACACGATCAGCTACATTCAAAAATATAAAGTTCACCACCGACCTAAACAAACTAACCGCCGTCGAATAAGAAAAGTCAGCCGCTGCTAAAAATGTAACACGGTAAATGTACATGTCTAAAATCTCACCAACCTTAGCTGTCGCTGGATTACTTAAATTAAATATCTGGTCAAAACCCTGCGTCATTATATTCCCTATCTGTAAAATCAACAATACCTCTATCGTACTCTTAATACCCGGTAATGTTATATACCACATCATCTGTAACCGAGATGCCCCATCTATAATCGCTGCTTCATATTGCTCAGTATCAATACCAGCCATCGCCGCTAAATAAATTATCATCGTCCAACCAGCTGATTTCCAATTCTCCGTTATATACAATAATGGCTTAAATAATTTGGTAGACCCTAAAAAATTTACCGGTTCCCCTCCTAACATGCTGATTATTGCATTTACCATCCCTTTCGTATTTAAAATATTTATCATGATGCTAGCCACTATAACCCATGACAAAAAATGAGGAAACGTGTATATCGTCTGTATAACCTTTTTGTATCTATTAACTCGCACTTCGTTCAACATCAAAGCTAATATTATGGGAAAGGGAAATTGAAATACTATCCTCCCCGCATTTATAACTATGGTCCTCCATATAGACTCTAAAAATGCAGGATCCCTAAATACATACTTATAGTTCTCAAAACCCACCCATGGACTCCTAAAAATACCTAAATTAGCCTTATACGTCTTAAATGCCAGTGTCAACCCATAAATGGGAATATAAGCAAAAATAATATACCACACAACTGCAGGAATAAGAAGAATATAGACTTCTTTCATCTTCCATACTTCTATAAATAGTTTCCTTCTTCCCCTTGCCACTGTACTATTCCTCATACCCTCAAACACTACCCCTTCCCAAATACGATATTCATGCCCCTTCTTAAACACAATCTCTATCATTTTGAAACAGCTTGTAGTAGTAAGGGGAACTCCTACACTCCCCCCACTACTACAAGCCTCCTCCTTAAATTCCTTAAATATTATACATTACTTCTTTGAACCTAGCTTCGCATTCAACTCATCAAGCACTGGTTGAATTATCGGCATCTTTGAATCAACCCATTTCTTCCAGTTCTCCTCTATATCTCCTGGCATCGTTACCAAATTACACAACTCGGTATCATAATCAAATTGTGCTCTCTTCATGTTTGGAGAGTCAAAAGTATACAAGTCCCAATTCGTTTTTGTGAATGTCTCGGGTGTTGATATCTCACACCTGTCTTTATAAAGCTGCCTCGATATCTCCAAACATCTTGGATCATGATTGGGATTATTAAAAGCAAAATCATCAAACAATACAATAGCTCCTAATGTATAACCTAAAGACGGATACTTTCCATTAGAGCCGCCAAGCGGACGGCCTTCTTTCTTCTCATCATAAAGCGATATTATCTTCCCATTCTGGTCATACGTCCAATCTACATCTTTTAACCCTAAGAACAGCGTCGTTCTCCCTTCCTCTGTAGCATTGTAGTCCAGTATGTCCATATATCTTTCAAATACTTCTTTCTTTATATTGGGACTGAAAACTATTGTCCCCCAGAAGTTGATCAGGTCCCTCTGATGATAATAACCGTCTTCACCTAAAACCGTAGCCATATTGATGTGCTCAAACGGATCAAGACCTAAATTGGCCTGGAATCTGTTAATAAAATTGGGATGAATTGCTGCCGTTGGCGCTTGGTTAAAGTTGCATGCTGCAACACCTTGCGTATCAAAAGGAGCTTGGCTATCTTCAGGCTTCAAAGTGATAAAATCAGGATCAAGCAATCCCTCTTTGTAAGCTTGTGCCATCAACTTCAATCCTCTTAATGTGTCCTCAGATGCCCCGCCCCACTTGTATTGGCCATCTTTGGGGTCCTTGTAGAACGTATTATAGTGCGTGCTGTTACTCTGAATAAACATCAACACTGCCGCGTGAGGATCAGCACTAATAGGGATAAGCTTATTGCCCACATTGCCGGGGTCTTTTTCTTTAATCAGCCTGGCAAAATCCAGAATCTCTGAAACCTTATACGTGCTCTTTATCGGGAAATTAACTGCCTTTGCCCAATCTTTACGCATATACAATGACCAGTGATCAGGTACTGGTTCACCTGGTTCATTTATCATGTTTTTATAGAAACGAGCCCTGGGTAGAAAATATGTCCCACCAAATTGTTTTTCCATCTGCGGCCCTAAACCTGTCACTTCGAAAACCCTCGCAACATTAGGCCAACGACTCTTCCAGTCATCTGGCAACTTATACAATAACCCCTGCTCAACATAACCTGCCGCTTCAGGATAATTGGTCTGCGTAAAGTTAAACACTAAAACATCCGGCATATCACCCGAGTTGATCCATATACGACATCTCTCATTCCAGTTTGACCACGTCAGTGCTGTAACCTCTAGTGTGTAATTGAACTTTTTAGAATAATATTGAGCCACACCATCACCATTAGTATAATCATAACCATCCTGAGCTTGTACCGCCGCTAAAGTTATAGTTACATGCTTTGACAGATCAGATTGAGGTTCCCATTTTTCTTTGCCTGCCTGGCTTCCAGTTTCTTGTTTCCCACTATCTTTGCTGTCTTCCTTTTGTTCATTTTCAGTCTTATTTTCTACCTCACTCTCCTTACCACTCTCCTTGGATGATTGCTGCGTCGACTTTCCACACGCCACTAAGCTCAATACTAACAACGCAACTAAAGTTAGACAAATCAGTTTTTTAGCCATCTTCATAAATATGAACCCCTCCTTATCTCGATGTAGTAATTTGGGCTATATCAAACAGGAATTCATTCTTATCAAAACGCTGAATTCCTGTTGATATCCTTCATATCCAGTTTTTTAAAGTAAACTTTATCTAGTTTCCCAACTAAATCTCAGAATCAACCTCTCTTTTTTGACGTGTCTTACTTTGCTTTTACTCTCTCACCGTCATTACCTATTTTTGCACAGAAATGTCGCCTTCCTTTTTATATCTAGTTTTTAAAAACTATTCTATTTTTATATTTACTTATATAATTTTTGCAAACTCTTTTGCACCTCTCAGTCTTTATTATAACGATTAAGCAACTTTTGTCAAGAATATTTTTAACGCTTTAAATTAAAAATTTGAAAATTGTGATATTATATACATTATACTTTTTTAAAGGAAAGTGCGGCAACTAAAATTATTTAAAGATATTGACAAATATGAAAGCACTCTACTATAATAAACAAAGAAGTTAAAACGAAATAGCATTTTAGGAGTAAGTTAGTATATGGTTTATATTACGTAAAAGAATTTTAAAAAAATAGTTGTTAAATAGAAATTTAAACCGAGTAGCTTGTAAAATCGAATGAATAGATTCAGTAAATACCACTCCAAAATACGAAGAATGGGGAAGATAAAATGCCAAACAAAGGAACTACAAACTTGTGGAACAAGGAGTATATTATTTTGCTACTAGTCAATCTGATATCAGCAATTGGTTTTAATATGGTTTATACCATGATTGTTGATTATTCTGTTAACTTTTTAGGCGGAACGCTGGTAATGGGAGGGATTATAGCAGGTATATTCTCTATCACAGCCCTATGTGTAAGACCGTTTGCAGGAATTATGGCCGATAATTTTAATAAAAAATACATATGTATATGGGCGATAATGCTAATTATTGCCGCTTCGTTAGGATATGCCTTTTCCCCAAATGTAGGGATTTTGTTGTTATTCCGTGTAATGCACGGAATAGGTTTCAGCATCAACAGTACCACTAATATTGCTTTAGTAAGCTTGTGTATTCCAGAAAACCGTATAGGGGAAGGTATCGGTTATTTGGGGGTAGGACAAGTATTTTCCCAAATTGTAGGACCAGGACTCGGTGAATTACTGAAACAAGCTTTTGGATATAAAATATTATTTGTAAGCGTTGCTTTGTTATCATTGTGTGCATTAATTTTATTAATAAAGTTGTTCCCAAACAAAACGGAAAATCAAAAAACAGAAGAAAAGAATAACAAAAAATCAGGTTTTACCATTAATAGTATGATAGCACAAGAAGTCCTGTTTTATGCCTTATTAGGAGGTGTATTTTCATTTGGAAATGGCATCGTAAGTTCTTTCTTGAAGGTTATGTGCAATGAAAGAAATATAGAAAACTATACTGCGTTCTTTTCAATAAATGCATTAGTGCTTTTTCTGATACGTATGATAATAGGAAAGATAGTAGATAAAAAAGGATTTACCATAGTGATAACTGGTTCCTTTGTCATTGCAGCAATTTCTATGATTCTATTAGCATATGCTTCAAGCTTAAATATGATCATATTAGCAGCAATATTAAAAGCAATTGGACAAGGCGGAGGACAAGTAGCACTCCAAGCTGAATCTATAAAAAAGGTGGATGAAAGTAAGAGAGGTGTAGCAGCAAGCACATTCTACATAGGGGCAGATATCGGGCAAGGAATAGGACCTTGGATAGGAGGATTCCTATCCGATACTTTTAACTATAAAACAACGTTCTCTTTTACAGCGTTATTAACCCTATTTTGTGGCATTATATTTTTTATAAATCAAATGATAGCTCGTAAAAACAACATTTTAAAAAATGGAAATAGGTTTAATATTGAGACAAATTAAACCTCATAAATATAACATAAGGAAATAATATGAGGAAGGAGTTGAATAAATTATGAAGATTTTTTATAAAAATTTTGATATCAATGATCAGGTAAGAAGCGCTTTTGTATGTGTTGAAGATACTACATGGGATTGCTTAACAAAGCCATCTTCTATAATAATTCTAAGAGACGATAATACGGAAACATCTGTAAAAGAAATACTTGCTGCCGGTTTATCAGAATTGGCCAAAGAATACCATATAGTAATTGTTTTCCCTAACCCCATAGAAAACGGTTGGAATTTCAATATTGCTCCTGGTAAAGTAGACGATGTTGCTTTCTTAAAAACTATACATGAAAATATAAGAAAAGGCATTTTAGGGCCTGAGTGGAAAGTTATGAATGATGTTAATTATCTGATGGGGATTGGGCAAGATTCGTGCGCAATGGCCACCACTTTTATCACGCTTCATCCTGAGCTAATCGCAGCCGTTGCTCTAGTAGGAGGAAATAATATACCTTCTACAATAACACATAGTATGGGTGCACCAATGCCCGCTTTATTGGCCGATTGCTCTAATGGCTTTATAAATTATTATAAAGCATTAAATAACACCGATACCATAGAAATGTCAAAAGATGCATTAACCGTTTATGTGGATTCTACCCATCCATTCCATAAAGTAACAATAATCAATGGCGAAATACAAAAATTAACAGGTGGTTTAGTACGGAAAATTTGGTTTGATCTATTCTATCAAGTAAGAAGAATAAATACCAGTCCCAAGGGCAATATATGTAGACGTATTCACGTTGAAGAGTGCCGTTTCGAAAAACATTTAAACGACTGTTCATTAGGAGATAACAATGGGATACCACATAGTTGGTTAGAACACGTTCCTCAAGTCGTTCTCGATAATCCTACTAAACCAGTACCCTTACTAATATTCAGCCATGGGGCTACCGATAATCCTATGATAGCAGCAGATATGAGCAAATGGCACGAAATTGGTGAAAGAGAAGGTTTTATCACCGTTTATCCGTTGGCAAGCAATGGAATTAATTATAATCTCAACTTAGATCCAGATTATCCCAGTGATGTAGATTTTTATTTGGCATTGATACAGTATCTGAAAAACAAATATGTTATTGATAGTTCAAGAATATATATCTCTGGATTTTCCAATGGTGCGGGAATGGCTCATGTAATGTGCCTATTACATCCAGAAATATTTGCAGCAGCAGCTCCTTTTGATACCATGTGGCCATATGTAAAGCCAGGGCCTTTTGCTCCCGATAAATTCAATTTGGAAAAAAATTTGAAAACAATTACTATTGGACTCGAGTTACAAAAAAAATATAACTACCGGATGCCAATATGGTATGTGTACGGTACCCGTGAATTCGAATACCCAATTACCAAGGGGTCAGGACAACAGTATCAATATGATACATGGAAGAAGTATAATAATATAGCTGTTTTACCAACCCCAGAAAAGCCTCTAGATAGTGAGTATAGCATAGGAGTAGAAGGCGAAACTATCGAAATCATACATCCCTGTCCTGAATATCCAGAGTACAAATATTCAATTCATAAATTTTATAGTCTTGATGGCCATAAAGATTATTATAATTTTGTTCTAGCTCACGGTAAAGGCCATGAGGTTCACTATGTTGATGCTGAATTAGCATGGCAGTTTATTTCTCGCTTTAGCCGAAATTTAGATGGATCATTAAACGACAGTAAAATGGGAA
Organism: Caldicoprobacter guelmensis; assembly: GCF_016908415.1. Classification (NCBI taxonomy): domain Bacteria; kingdom Bacillati; phylum Bacillota; class Clostridia; order Caldicoprobacterales; family Caldicoprobacteraceae; genus Caldicoprobacter; species Caldicoprobacter guelmensis. The sequence goes on along the minus strand of NZ_JAFBDW010000015.1, from coordinate 2,001 downwards.
ATTAATCAACACATTTGCCATTAAGAAATTATTTAAACTGTCCAACTTTTAACAAAAAATAATAAAAGCTCCTTTCTGGTAAACATTAATGGCGTTTGGCCGGAAAGGAGCTTTTTATTGGAGTACATTAACAAAAAACAAAAAACTTTAGACTGTTGCATCTTAAAGCAATTACATAAACAAAGATAAATTTTCTAAATTGCGAATACATGCATTAAAAAGGCTAACCCCTTTTTGGTGTAAAAATATTAACTATATTTCTGATACCTAATCGATGTAGCAATTTATTTCATTTTAATCACCATTTAAGTAGATCATTCAACAATAGCAATGGGGAATTAACAACCTTTACTCCTCCTTGGGAAATCCACCACAACTTTCCCGAATAATAAAATAGCTGTCTTCAATAATACTAACAGGCTGTTGGATAATACCATTCGTCAAGTCAGTAAGCAATTGTAAAGATTTAAATACCATTTTTTCTATGGAAAAATCAATAACTGTCATCTTAGGAGTCAACAATTCGCATGTAGGTATATCGCTGCAACCTATAATTTCTATATCCTGTGGTATATGGTATTCTTTTTCTTTTAATACCGAATATACACCATAAGCCATAGTAGAAGAGAGTAAAAAAATAGCACTTGGCAGATCACCACTGGCAATTATTTTTTCCATACACTTCCTTCCCGCCTCAATATCTACACCCACCTCACTGACTATATGTTGATCAAGTACTTGTACTCCATATCGTTTACATCCGTCTAGAAATCCAATTTTCCTCATGCTAAAATTTCTATTAAAAATCTCTGCACCTATCAGGCCGACCTTTTTATGACCTCTTGCTGCTAATAATTTAGCAACCTTTTCACCCATACTATAATCATCTACATGTACACAACTATATTTTGAGCTTTGTCTGTTAAATACAATTATTGGCATTATGCTATTTAGTTTTTCTATATATTCGATATCACTATCCGAAGCTCCTACTACAATTACTCCATTAAATAAGTTATCAATAAATATATCTTCTACCTCATTAATATGGGAAGTATAATACGGCTTATATATAACCTCTATATTCATCTTCTTTTCTAAAATACAGTGTTGAATTCCATTAAAAAAACGCACTAACAAATCTGACAAATACATTGACGGCCACAATATCCCAATGACCATAGTTATATCTTTTTGATATTGTTGCTTCTTTAATCTTCGAGCGTAGATATTGGGCCGGTATCCAATTTTCCTGGCCTCTTCCCATATCCTCTCCTGCGTTTCTTTAGAAATTCGCATCTCATCACCACGTCCATTTAGTACAATTGAAACTGTTACCGGCGAAAGGTTAGTTCGTTCTGCAATTATTTTTATGCTACCTTTCTTACTACTCTGTGCCATATAAACATCTCCTTCAACTGACTAGTTCACACTGATTTTATAATTAATCTGAACCATATTAAATCTAGTCAAATTGTTATACTCGGAAAAAAGTGTACAATAATATTAGTTATCTTGTCAATAATATTTTATACTACCCTGTTGTTATTCTGTAATAATCATATTGAAATTATTCTGATATAACGTCATACATGAGAGAGGAGATATTCAATATGACACAAAAAGAAATGACTCGTTTAAGAGTCATAAACCAAACAATCGACAAAGTCATAACCATCAGAGAAGCAGCTGAGCTTCTAAACCTCAGTAAACGCCAAGTAATAAGGTTGAAAAAGGGGGTTTTTAAAGAAGGACCTGCGTTCATTATCCACAAAAACGGAGGTCTAAAGTCCCAGCACGATCTCTCTGATGAACTTAAAAACACCATCATTAACCTTAAAAAAGCGAAAAATACAGTGACGTAAACTTCAACCATTTTGTCGACTTACTTGTGGAAAATGAAAACGGTTCGTTGTAAAATTAAATGCAACACCTAAAAAATAGTAGAACCATAGTGAGAAATCCTGTATGATATAGATATCCAAAATCACTAAACATACA
>NZ_JAFBDW010000014.1 GCF_016908415.1 Caldicoprobacter guelmensis | reverse complement strand
CTTACCATGGTCTACGTGCCCTATCGTACCTACATTCACATGCGGTTTCGTCCTCTCAAACTTCGCCTTCGCCATCTTTAACTTTCCTCCTCCTTCAAATTTTTAAATTCACTTCTTTATAATCTTCTCAAGCAGGTTCTTTGGAACCTCTTCATAGTGGGACATCTGCATTACGTAGCTACCTCGTCCCTGAGTCTTTGAACGAAGGTCAGTGGCATAGCCAAACATCTCAGCCAGCGGCACATAAGCCCTTATGACTTGTGTATTGCCGCGCAGCTCCGTGCCTTCAATCCTCCCCCGCCTTGATGAAATATCGCCTATTACATCACCCATATACTCTTCTGGAACGGTTACCTCAACCTTCATGATGGGTTCCAGGAGTACAGGGTCGGCTTTTTGCATGGCATCCTTAAACGCCATAGAAGCCGCTATCTTAAAGGCCATCTCCGAAGAGTCCACTTCGTGGTACGAACCGTCAAAGACGGTAACCCTCACATCTATTACTGGATAACCTGCCAGTACGCCGCTTTCCATGGCTTCGCGGACACCGCTTTCAACTGCCGGAATATATTCTTTCGGAATTACGCCACCAACGATCTTGTTGACAAACTCAAATCCCTTGCCCGGCTCAAGCGGCTCAACCTCAAGCCACACATGCCCGTACTGACCGCGACCACCGGTCTGCCTGATAAAGCGCCCCTCGGCCTTGACAGGCTTTTTGATGGTCTCGCGATAAGCAACCTGAGGCTTACCCACGTTGGCCTCTACCTTAAACTCCCTAACCAAGCGGTCTACAATAATTTCAAGGTGTAGCTCACCCATCCCCGCAATGATGGTCTGACCTGTTTCCTGGTCCACATATGTCCTGAAGGTCGGGTCCTCTTCCGCCAGCCTTTGAAGTGCAACTGACAGCTTCTCCTGACCCGCCTTTGTCTTGGGCTCGATCGCGACCTGTATAACTGGCTCGGGGAACACCATGGATTCCAGCACTATTGGGTTATTCTCATCGCACAGGGTATGACCCGTTATGGTATTCTTCAAACCCACCACAGCCACGATATCGCCCGCATAGGCCTCTGAGATTTCTTCACGCTGATTGGCGTGCATGCGTAAAACTCGGCCAATCCTCTCTTTTGTTCCTTTAGTGGTGTTGTATACATAGGTACCCGACCTCAACACTCCCGAGTAGACGCGCACGTACACCAGCTTTCCTACATACGGATCAGCCATTACCTTAAATGCCAAAGCGCTTAAAGGCTCATCATCAGACGGATGCCTTACAATTTCTTCACCCGTATCCGGTGAGGTACCTACTACTGGTGGGAGGTCAAGGGGTGAAGGCAGATAATCCACAATGGCATCCATCAAGGGCTGTACCCCTTTATTCCTGTAAGATGAACCGCAAAGCACAGGTACTATCTTGAAAGAAATGGTAGCCTTTCTAAGCGCCGCCTTGATCTCATCTATTGTAAGCTCCTCGCCTTCCAGGTATTTCATCATAAGCTCATCATCTTGCTCTGCAACAACCTCTAAAAGCTTTGTCCTGTATTCCTGAGCAAGGTCCTTTAACTCGTCAGGTATCTCCTTTTCTTCGCTCTGAGTTCCCAACTCATCAAGATAATATATGGCCTTGTTTTTAACGAGGTCGATCATCCCTCTGAAGTCGGCCTCTTGCCCAATAGGAAGCTGGATCGGAACCGGATTGGCCCCCAATCTCTCGCGAATCATCTTTACAACGTTGAAAAAGTCGGCACCTACTATATCCATTTTATTGACGTAAGCTATACGCGGAACTTTATACTTATTGGCCTGGCGCCAAACAGTCTCAGATTGGGGCTCTACCCCTCCCTTTGCGCAAAATACCGCTACTGAACCATCGAGGACGCGCAGCGAACGCTCAACCTCTACTGTAAAGTCCACGTGCCCTGGCGTGTCAATGATGTTGATAAAGTGATCCTTCCAGCTGACAGTAGTAGCTGCAGACGTTATAGTAATACCGCGTTCCTGTTCCTGTACCATCCAGTCCATGGTAGCAGCCCCTTCATGGACTTCACCAATCTTGTGTATTTTGCCGCTATAGAACAGGATACGCTCGGTAGTAGTCGTCTTACCAGCATCGATATGCGCCATTATACCTATATTTCTTACTCTCTCTATTGGTACCCTAGGCATTACAACACCTCCTCCCATCTTAAAGCCAGCATTCCTCGCGGTTCAGCATAGGGTACAACCACATATTCTTTACCACCTGTAGTGTGCAAAGGCTTTGTTGGCTTCCGCCATTCTATGAGTATCTTCCTTCTTCTTTACAGCACCGCCGGTATTATTTGCCGCATCTATAATCTCGGCAGCAAGCCTTTCTACCATAGTCCTTTCCCCGCGCTCTCTGGCATATTCAACCAACCAGCGCAAACCCAGCGCCTGTCTTCTGTCAGGGTTAACCTCTACTGGCACCTGGTATGTGGCACCACCCACCCTACGGGGTCTTACTTCCAATACAGGCATCACATTGTTGAGTGCCTGTTCGAAAACCTCCATGGGGTCCCTACCGGTTTTTTCCCTTATAAGTTCAAAAGCCCCATAACAAATTCTCTGAGCAAGAGACTTTTTCCCATCGCGCATGACCTTGTTTATGAGCTTGGTTACCAGCTTGCTTCCATAAATGGGATCAGGGAGCACTTCCCGTTTAGGAACTGGTCCTTTTCTCGGCATTATATTCCCTCCTTAACAAACTTCAATCGGTTTTAGCATCCCATTACTTCTTGGGCTTCTTAGCGCCATACTTGGATCTTCCTTGCTTACGGTTAGCTACACCAGCGGCATCCAAAGCGCCACGTATAATATGGTAACGTACACCGGGTAAGTCCTTCACCCTGCCCCCACGAATCAGAACCACTGAGTGCTCCTGTAAGTTATGTCCAATCCCTGGAATGTATGCAGTAACCTCCACGCCATTTACGAGGCGGACTCTTGCAATCTTTCGAAGGGCAGAATTAGGCTTCTTAGGAGTGGTTGTCTTAACCGCAATACATACACCTCTCTTCTGGGGACATCCCTTCAAAGCCGGTGCGGAAGACTTGTATTCACGTTTCTCTCTCCCTTTGCGAACCAATTGATTGATTGTCGGCATTCCCCTACACCTCCTTTCGATCGGCCTCTCTCAAAATAGCAGCTGTGGCAGCCCCTACGTCAATGCCACAAATCCTACCCAATTCCTTCATTGAATCCACATAAAAGATAGGAATATTATTCTTCTCGCATTCTCTTTTTATCCTTTCACTAATATACTCATCCACATCCCTGGCTAAATAAACTCTTACCGCTTTACCGGCATTGATAGCCTTCAGCGTCTGCTTTGTTCCTACAGTCTTAGCCGACGCATTTTTTAAATCCTCTAACATGGCTACCCCCATCTTTCATGCACACTGAAATTCTAAAAGACAACACACTGCAGTATTTTATCATCCTTAAATAACCCTGTCAACACATTTGAAAGCAAAAAAATATAACTTCTGCTGACATCGGGATTTGACCCGACATCAGCAGAAACATCAAACCGCACCTTGCTGTACATCAAATCATACCGAGGCAGTAGCTGCCTCTTTGACCTTTTGTCCTTCATCCTCCTGACCTTTAAGCTCTTCCTCGGTGCGCACCTCAATATCGCGATATCTGCTCATGCCAGTACCAGCCGGAATTAGCTTACCAATGATAACGTTCTCTTTAAGTCCCATGAGAGGATCAATCTTGCCCTTTACCGCCGCATCTGTCAGCACACGCGTGGTCTCCTGGAAGGAAGCAGCTGACAGGAAGGAATCAGTGGCCAGCGACGCCTTTGTGATGCCAAGAAGCACCCTCTTGGCCACAGCGGGTTGTCCACCCTGCTGTACAATCCTCTCGTTTTCCCTTTCGAACTCGAATATGTCTACCAGCCCACCAGGCAACATATCACTATCGCCCGGATCCTCTACCCTCACCTTGCGTAGCATCTGCCTGATGATTATCTCGATGTGCTTATCATTTATATCTACACCTTGGTAACGATAAACCTTCTGAACCTCCTGCAAGAGATATGCCTGTACACCCTTTACACCCTTTATCTTCAATATATCATGTGGGTTAACAGAACCTTCGGTGAGCTCATCCCCTGCTTCAATCTGCTGACCATCTTCCACCTTTATTCGCGCACCATAGGGCACGGTATAGACCTTGGTCTCACCATCAGGCGATGTTACAATGAGCTCCCTCTTCTTCTTGGTATCATTTATCTTTACGATCCCTGAAATCTCGGATATTACTGCCAGACCTTTGGGCTTGCGCGCCTCAAACAGCTCCTCAACGCGCGGCAGACCTTGGGTGATATCCTCTCCGGCCACACCTCCAGTATGGAATGTTCTCATAGTCAGCTGAGTACCAGGTTCACCAATGGACTGAGCAGCAATTATACCTACCGCTTCTCCTACGTGCACTGGGTGTCCGGTAGCTAAATCGATACCATAGCATTTAGCACATACTCCATACTCGGTACGGCAGGTAAACACGCTGCGTATGCACACCTTTTGAATACCAGCTTTTATAATCCGTTCGGCCTTTTCGTGGTCTATGAGCTCATTGATGCGTACTATAACCTCTCCTGTATTGGGGTCAATGACATTCTCTGCAGCATAGCGCCCTAAAATCCTGTCAAATAATGGTTCTATGATTTCGTTGCCTTCCCTTATCTCGGTCACCTCAAAGCCTTTTACCTCTTCTCCCAACCTGGCAAAACAGTCCTCTTCCCGTACGATGACGTCCTGGCTGACGTCTACCAAGCGCCTGGTAAGGTAACCCGAGTCAGCCGTACGCAATGCAGTATCAGCCAATCCCTTTCTGGCGCCATGGGTGGATATAAAGAATTCAAGTACCGTTAAGCCCTCGCGGAAGTTAGAACGTATGGGCACCTCTATGATCACGCCAGCCGGATTAGCCATAAGCCCGCGCATTCCGGCAAGCTGCCTAATCTGGTTAATGCTACCGCGTGCACCAGAATTAGCCATCATGTAAAGGTGGTTAAACGGATCCATGGCAGCCAAAAGGGCCTGGGTAACCTTATCGGTGGTCTCATTCCATATTGATATAATCCTGTTATACCTCTCCTCATCTGAGATAAGACCACGGCGGTATTGCCTTTCAACCTGCGCAACCGCTTCGTCAGCCTGCTTGAGCAGTTCCTGTTTCTCTTCGGGCACCACAATATCTGATACGCCTATCGTAATAGCGCCTTTTGTAGCATAATGGAAGCCCAACGCCTTTATCTTATCCAATACGATGGCGGTTTCGGTGTTGCCGTACTTACGATAACACCTGTCAATTATTTTCTCCAACATCTTCTTATCTACCAGGGTATTGACCTCCAGGTCAAAGGCCTCATCGGGATTATTTCTATCCTTAAATCCCAAATCCTGCGGGATGGCCTCGTTGAATATGACCCTGCCAGGCGTTACATCTATCAGCCTAGATACCCTCTCGCCATTTATCTCCCGCGTAACCCTCATCTTAACGCGAGCATGCAGCCCCACTTGTCCCGTCTGATATGCCATTATAACTTCATCAGGCCCTGTGAACACCCTTCCTTCGCCTTTCTCGCCTTCACGTTCAATAGTAAGATAATAACACCCTATAACCATATCCTGCGTGGGGCATACTACAGGTCGACCATCCGACGGCTTGAGCATGTTATGAATGGACAGCATCAAAAAGCGCGCTTCAGCCTGAGCCTCTACCGATAACGGAACGTGTACCGCCATCTGGTCTCCATCAAAGTCGGCGTTGTAGGCTGTACACACCAGCGGATGAATCTTAATGGCGCGCCCCTCCACTAAAACGGGTTCAAAGGCCTGGATTCCCAGACGGTGCAGCGTAGGCGCGCGGTTCAAAAGCACGGGATGCTCTTTTATGACCTCCTCCAGCACATCCCATACTTCGGGCTTTACGCGCTCCACCATGCGCTTGGCGCTCTTTATGTTATGGGCCAAACCCTTTTCAACCAGCCTTTTCATGACAAAGGGCTTAAACAGCTCCAATGCCATCTCTTTTGGAAGGCCACATTGATACATCTTAAGTTCAGGTCCTACGACGATTACAGACCGTCCAGAATAGTCCACGCGCTTTCCAAGCAAGTTCTGACGGAACCGCCCTTGTTTACCCTTAAGCAAGTCACTCAAGGACTTAAGCGGCCTATTACCTGGCCCTGTAACTGGACGTCCCCTTCTCCCGTTATCTATAAGAGCATCAACCGCTTCCTGTAGCATCCTCTTCTCATTTCGCACAATGATGTCTGGAGCCCCAAGTTCTAACAACCTCTTCAGCCGGTTGTTTCGGTTAATCACGCGCCTGTAGAGGTCATTCAGGTCAGAAGTGGCAAAACGTCCACCATCCAATTGCACCATGGGGCGAAGCTCGGGCGGAATGACGGGTATTACATCCAATATCATCCATTCCGGCCTGTTGCCTGACTTCCTAAAAGCCTCTACCACTTCCAGCCTCTTGATAATGCGTATCCGCTTTTGTCCGGTAGCCGTCTTTAGTTCCTCCCGCAACTCTTTGGACAGCGCATCCAGGTCAATCTCCTGTAATAACTCCTTTATGGCCTCTGCTCCCATTCCGGCCCGGAACCTATTACCGTATGTTTCCTGATATTCACGGTACTCTCGCTCAGTCAAAAGCTGCTTTTTAACAAGAGGGGTATCGCCCGGATCTATCACCACATAAGCAGCAAAATACAGCACCTTTTCCAGAGCACGAGGAGACATGTCAAGCAACAAACCCATACGGCTGGGGACACCTTTGAAGTACCATATGTGGGATACTGGGGCGGCCAGCTCAATATGTCCCATGCGTTCGCGGCGAACCTTGGCTTTGGTAACTTCTACCCCACAACGATCGCATATGATCCCCTTGTAACGAACCCTTTTGTATTTTCCGCAATGACACTCCCAGTCCTTGGTAGGCCCAAAAATCCTTTCACAAAACAAGCCGTCTTTTTCGGGCTTTAAAGTCCGGTAGTTTATGGTCTCGGGCTTTTTGACCTCGCCCCGAGACCACTCACGAATTTTATCAGGGGAAGCTAATCCTATTTGTATAGAGTCAAAGTAATTGAGTTCCACCGCAGTTCCCGCTCCCTTCTTTAATATTCTTGTTCTTCATCATCATCCATATCTTTTAAATCATCAAAATCATCCAAGTCTTCTAAACCAGGTATGTCCACAATTTCATCCAAGTCAAAGCTATCCAATTCCTCATCTTCAAATTCTTTCTCTTCTACCTGCTCTTCCGCTATCTCATCCTTCTCTCGCCCTTCTATATTTACACCCAATTCCTCTATGTCATCGTCTACGGTCTCTTTGATATCTATCTCTTCTTTTTCTTCTGATAGCACCTTCACGTCTAACCCCAAGCTTTGCAGCTCCTTGATAAGCACCTTGAATGACTCGGGAACACCTGGCTCTGGGATATTCTCGCCTTTCACAATAGCCTCATATGTCTTGACGCGCCCTACCACATCGTCGGATTTTACCGTCAGCATCTCCTGTAAGGTATGGGCAGCGCCATAAGCTTCCAAAGCCCAGACTTCCATTTCGCCAAACCTCTGGCCACCAAATTGCGCTTTACCACCCAAGGGCTGCTGAGTAACCAGAGAATAAGGCCCTGTGGAACGAGCATGAATCTTATCGTCAACCAAGTGTACCAGCTTCATCATGTACATATACCCCACCGTAACGCGGTTCTCAAACGGTTCACCGGTACGGCCATCATAAAGAATAACCTTGCCATCCCTGCTGAAACCAGCCTTCTCAAGGGCATCCATTATATCATCTTCATTGGCGCCATCGAAAACCGGCGTAGCCACATGCCACCCTAGTGCTTTGGCCGCCAGGCCCAAGTGCGTCTCCAATACCTGTCCAATATTCATACGAGACGGAACGCCTAGAGGATTAAGAACTATCTCCAAAGGAGTACCATCGGGTAAGAAGGGCATATCTTCCTCGGGCAATATCCGTGAGATGACGCCCTTGTTGCCATGGCGCCCGGCCATCTTATCACCCACAGATATCTTGCGCTTTTGCGCTACATATACCCTCACCATTTGGTTAACGCCTGGCGCCAGCTCATCTCCGTTTTCTCGGCTAAACACCTTTACGTCCACCACAATACCGCCTTCCCCGTGGGGAACCCTCAAAGAAGTATCCCTAACTTCACGGGCTTTTTCTCCGAATATGGCTCTAAGCAACCTTTCTTCAGCAGTAAGCTCGGTCTCGCCCTTAGGAGTAACCTTCCCTACTAAAATGTCGCCTGCACGTACTTCGGCGCCCACCCTTATAATACCTCTTTCATCCAAATCTTTGAGGGCGTCTTCACCCACGTTGGGAATCTCCCTGGTTATTTCTTCGGGGCCTAGCTTGGTATCACGAGCTTCAACTTCGTACTCTTCTATATGGATAGAGGTATACACGTCTTCTTTAACCAGCTTCTCGCTGATCAGTATGGCATCCTCGTAGTTGTAACCTTCCCATGGCATAAAGCCGACCAATACATTCTTCCCCAATGCCAGCTCACCATTGTCAGTAGAAGGCCCATCGGCTATGACCTGTCCTTTTTCGACTCGCTGCCCTACATCTACAATCGGACGTTGATTTATACACGTCCCCTGGTTGGATCGAGCAAACTTTATAAGCTCATATACCTGTTCTTTGCCGGTGTCTTCTTTAATCACAATGCGATCGGCCGAAACCTTCTTGACCACTCCGGCCTCTTTTGCCACCACGACTACTCCCGAATCTTTGGCCGCCCTGTATTCCATTCCAGTTCCGATTATAGGCGCTTCGGTGCGTATTAGTGGAACAGCCTGGCGCTGCATGTTTGAACCCATAAGAGCGCGATTGGCGTCATCGTTTTCAAGGAACGGAATAAGAGATGCCGCTACAGACACGACCTGTTTGGGTGACACGTCCATGAGTTCCACCTGTTCCCTGGGAACCTCGTATATCTTGTCCCTATACCTGGCCATAACGCGCTCATTGGCAAAATACCCATTTTCATCAAGCTTTTCGTTAGCTTGAGCAATCACATACTCGTCTTCTTCGTCAGCAGTTAAGTAAACTATCTCATCAGTCACCCTCTTATTCTTCTGATCAACCTTCCTATAAGGGGACTCAATAAACCCATATTCATTGATACGCGCATAAACGCTAAGGGAGTTTATTAGACCGATATTAGGCCCTTCAGGAGTCTCTATAGGGCAAATTCGACCATAATGGGAATGATGTACGTCTCTTACTTCAAAGCCAGCTCGCTCCCTGCTTAAGCCACCGGGGCCTAGAGCACTTACCCTTCTTTTGTGAGTCAGTTCAGCTAATGGATTGGTCTGATCCATAAATTGAGAGAGTTGACTGCTCCCAAAAAATTCTTTAATTGCTGCCACTACAGGACGAATATTGATAAGGGCTTGAGGCGTGACTGTCTCTACATCTTGTATGGTCATCCTCTCTTTAATCACTCTCTCCATGCGCGACAGGCCAATCCTAAACTGGTTCTGCAGCAGTTCTCCCACAGCTCGTACACGCCTGTTACCCAAATGATCTATATCATCAACGTGTCCTATGCCGTCAAATAAATGCATAATATAATTAACAGAAGCCACAATATCATCTGCTATAATGCACTTTGGAATAAGCCTGTTTAAGTTTGCCCTTAGTACTTCTTTAAGCTCGCGCTCGCTCAAACCCTGATCGAGGATTTCCTTCAAAACGGGATAGTATACCTTCTCGTTGATGCCGACCTCCTGGGGATCAAAGCTCAAATAATGCTTTGCATCCACGAAATGGTTGCCCACTATCTTGACAACCTTTTCATCGTCTAGCAATATCTCTACCTCATTGACGCCGGCATTCTGTATCATCTCGGCTTTCTCGCGCGTAATCCTTTCTCCCGCTTCAGCCAATATCTCTCCCGTTGAAGGGTCCACTACATCTCGAGCGCATATGCGTCCATTTATCCTAGCGCTCAAAGCCAGCTTCTTATTTATTTTATAGCGCCCTACCCGCGCCAGGTCATACCTCTTGGGATCAAAAAACAACGAAGTCAAAAGCTGCCTAGCACTTTCAACGGTAGGCGGCTCCCCCGGCCTTAAACGCTTATATATCTCAATTAATGCCTCTTCTTCTGTCTTGGTATTGTCCTTCTCTAAAGTATTCAGAATCCGTTCATCCTCACCAACCGCTTCTTTCAGCTGACTGTCGGTACCATATCCCACGGCCCGCAAAAGAATGGTTACCGGCAACTTACGAGTACGATCCACACGCACATATATAACGTCACTAGCATCGGTCTCATACTCAAGCCATGCGCCACGATTGGGTATAATTGTCGCTGAATACATCTTTTTGCCGTTTTTGTCTGTTTGTTCAGAATAGTACACTCCTGGCGACCGCACAAGCTGGCTTACAACCACGCGCTCGGCTCCGTTGATTATAAACGTACCCCGCTCGGTCATTAGCGGAAAGTCCCCCATAAAAACTTCTTGCTCCTTGACTTCGCCGGTCTCCCTGTTAATAAGGCGAACGCGGACCTTTAAGGGAGCAGCATAATTCATATCCCTATCTTTACATTCCTGCACCGAATATTTGGGATTGTTCTCTAACCTGTAATCTACGAACTCCAGTATAAGATTCCCCGTATAATCGGTAATAGGCGAAACTTCCTCAAACACCTCTTTTAAACCTTCTTTTAAAAACCACTCATATGAATTCCTTTGAACCTCGATTAAGTTCGGGATATCAAGTACTTCATCAATTCGAGAATAGCTCATCCTTATCCTGTTTCCTACTTGTACTGGACGCACCATCAATTTTCACCCCTTAAATTTATTAAGCATTGACAATGTATGCCTCTTCATAGTGGCTTAGTTATTACTCTTATAAACAACCGAAAATTAAAAACAAAAAATGACAAAAAGGTCCCCCTTTGGTTTTACAAACCGTGAACCTGCATTTGCCTTATTATAAATTATTCCCTTGAAATTTATACCCTATTCGGTGTAAAATATAAACACAGAAGAAAAAAAACAAATAGACTACGCCATTCCTGCCTGCTAATGCAATTTTTAATGTTACCACAATTTTGTGTATATGTCAACGGGAAAAATTTTAAAAATGCACATAAAAAAGGGACTCTTTGTGAGTCCCTTTTTTATTTTTCATCATGCTGCCCTATCACTTAATCTGAACTTTTGCGCCCACTTCTTCAAGCTTGGCTTTGGCTGCCTCAGCTTCCTGTTTGCTAACGCCTTCCTTGACTGGCTTAGGTGCACTTTCAACCAAATCCTTGGCTTCTTTCAGACCCAGTCCAGTAAGTTCGCGTACAACTTTAATGACCTTGATCTTCTCTGGCCCAACATCAGCCAGGATGACATCAAACTCTGTTTTTTCCTCTTCAGCTGGAGCAGCGGCAGCACCAGGCGCGCCAGCTATCGGTGCAACAGCTACTGGAGCGGCAGCACTTACACCAAACTCTTCCTCCAAAGCCTTTACCAGCTCTGCCAATTCTAAAACCGTCATGTTCTTAATAGCTTCTATCAGTTGATTTTTATCCATACCAAACTACCTCCTTTTTTTAATGTTCCTTAAATTTCAAGCAATTGCATTTTTTAAGCTTCCTTCTGTGCCTTTATAGCATTTAAAGCATATACCAGCGCTCTGATTGGGCCACTGAGTACTCCCACCAAATTGGCAATGGGAGCATTCAAGCTGCCAAGCATTTTTGCAATAAGCTCTTCCCTGGATGGGAGCGTGGCCAATGCTTTAATGCCCTCTACATCGATCACTCTTCCCTCTACCACTCCGACCTTGAATTCCATTTTATTGAGCTCTTTCATGGTGTCCATTAGGATCTTAGCCGGAGCTACTGGATCCTTCACACCAAAGGCTATAGCTGTAGGGCCTTCCAAATGGGGTATTAAACCTTCTAAACCCAACTCCCGCGCCGCAATCTCTATCAAAGTATTCTTGTATACCTTGTAGATTACCCCCGCTTCACGAAACTTTTTTCGTAGCTGATTTACCTCCTCAACCGTCAGGCCTTTGTAGTCCACCAATATAGCGCTGCTTGAATTGGCTAACCTTTCTTTAATCTCAGCTACTATTTGAACTTTTTCTTCACGGACCGGCATTTTCTCTCTCACCTCCTTCAAAGCGAAGGTAAACAAAAAATTAAAAAACCCTCTTACCGCAAAACAGTAAGAGGGCACTGCAATCTGTCCCTTTACCTTACCTCGGTAGGCTGTGTAAAACACATTTAAGCTTAAAGCACCTACTGTCTGCGGTAAGCCACACGTTAATTTTGAACTCTCTTTGGCTTGGCAGCCTCAATTAAAACTTTGCTGGGTTTACTTTAATCCCTGGACCCATAGTGCTGGATAACACTATGCTTTTCAGGTAAGTGCCCTTGGCTGCTGCAGGCTTAGCCCTAACAATAGCCTCTATCAAAGCCCGTAAATTTTCAAGCAATTTATTTTCTTCAAATGACGCTTTCCCAATAGGCACATGCACAATACCTGCTTTATCCACACGATATTCTACCTTACCAGCTTTGATATCCCTTACAGCCTTTCCTACCTCCATGGTCACTGTACCAGCTTTGGGATTGGGCATCAACCCTCGAGGACCTAAGATTCGACCCAATCTACCTACCACGGCCATCATATCGGGCGTAGCAACACATACATCAAAGTCCAGCCAACCCTCGTTTTGTATGCGCGTCACCAACTCCTCAGCGCCTACATAATCAGCACCAGCCTCTTCGGCCTCTCTCGCCTTATCCCCCTTGGCAAATACCAGCACCTTCACGGTCTTACCAGTGCCATTTGGCAATACTACTGTGCCACGTACCTGTTGATCAGCATGTCGCGGATCAACTCCTAACCTAACAGCTACTTCAACGGTTTCATCAAACTTTGCATTAGCGGTCTGCTTTACCAGCCTTACCGCTTCTTCTGGGTCGTACAGTTTGGTACGATCAACCAACTTTAACAGTTCTTGATATCTCTTCCCTCGCTTCATGTTCTAACCTCCTTGTGGTGTTAAGCGGAAAAAAATTTCCTCCCACAATTTTTATCAATCTTCCACAATTATACCCATACTACGAGCCGTCCCTGCAATCATGCTCATGGCTGCTTCTAGGCTTGTAGTATTTAAGTCGGGCATTTTGAGCTCAGCAATTTCTCTAATCTGCTGTTTTGTCACTCTGCCCACCTTTTCACGGTTAGGAGCAGCGGAACCCTTTTCAATCCCAGCAGCCCTCTTCAAGAGAACAGCCGCCGGAGGCGTCTTAGTAATAAATGTAAAAGATCTATCCTGATACACAGTGATAACAACCGGTATAATCAACCCTGCCTGTTTGGCAGTTCTTTCGTTAAACTCCTTACAAAACGCCATTATATTAACTCCATGCTGTCCCAACGCAGGCCCAACTGGCGGAGCAGGAGTGGCTTTCCCAGCAGGAATCTGGAGCTTTACCATAGCTACTACTTTCTTGGCCATCCTTTACACCTCCTTAAATCTTCTGTATCTGATTGTATCGCAATTCTAGGGGGGTTTCCCTGCCAAACATCGAAATCAATACTCTCACCTTTTGTTTATCGGGATAAATCTCTTCCACAACCCCAATGAAATTCTCCAGCGGCCCTGAAGTAACGCGCACATTATCGCCCACCTCTATATCTAACTTGATGGGCACATCTTCAACTCCCATCATGCGTACCTCTTCTGGAGTAAGAGGTATGGGCTTCGAACCAGGGCCTACAAATCCCGTCACACCTCTGGTATTGCGGACAAGGTGCCACGATTCATCGGTCATAATCATCTTGACCAATACATATCCTGGAAATATCTTTTTGCTGACCACTTTCTTTTTGCCGTTTTTGAACTCAATCTGCTCTTCGGTAGGAACTTTTACTTCCAGGATCAAATCCTGCATTCCGCGACTTTCTACCATCTTTTCAATATTGGCCTTTACCTTGTTTTCATACCCCGAATAAGTGTGAACCACATACCATTTTGCTTGCTCTTTTTCGCTCATACGCAAAGGGCCTCCCTTTTAATTTGGCCCCCTCCCCTACATCAGGTAATCAACTTAAGGAGCTGGCCTAGGATAAGGTCCACTATCCCCACTACTATTGCAAAAATCACAATGAAAATTATGGCTGCAACAGTAGCATTAACCAACTCCTTGCGGTCGGGCCAAGATACTTTTCTTACTTCTGAAACGACATCTCGAAAATATTTAACGATTTTTTTCCTTCTGGCAGATACCTTTGTTTCGGCTTTGCCCTGGGCACTCTTTGTCATCATCTTCACACCCTCAAATTTTTTCTTAATCATCTCGTTTCCCTGTGAAGAGTATGTTTTTTACAAAATTTACAATATTTTCTCAGCTCTAGCCTATCGGGGTCATTCTTCTTATTCTTAGTAGTATTGTAGTTCCGCTGCTTACATTCCGTACAAGCCAGCGTAATATTCACTCGCATCCCCTACACCTCTCTTCAATCTATATTAACTCGTTTGTTTCTACATTGCAAATTAATACTATTCTAATTTAGCATACAAGTTCAATTCTTGTCAATGAGTTTTCAAGATTTTTGATATCAAATCAAAGCTTTCTCATTATAACTCACAATAAAAGCGCAGGCAATCACCTGCGCTTTTATCCGCCATACTATAAAGCCACGCCATCATTCGATGATTTTGGTTACGGCACCAGCGCCTACCGTCCTGCCACCTTCCCTTATAGCAAACCTCAACCCTTCCTCTATCGCTATGGGCGT
>NZ_JAFBDW010000013.1 GCF_016908415.1 Caldicoprobacter guelmensis | reverse complement strand
AAAGCTTGTTGCTTAAATGTTTAGTGCTATTATACCAATATAGGATTATATAACCAATATTGGTAATTTAACTTTCAAATTTGCAGAACAAGAGTAATTAATTGGTTAATTGAATCTGTAATAATATGGGCTATAAAGCTTTTAAGTAAAGATCTTTAAATAGTCATAATATTGTGACTATTTAAAATAAAAAGGTAAGGGGGTATATAATAATGAGAAAAAGAAAAGGTATTAAATTAGTATCTATGTTATTGCTGGTGGTGTTTTGTATAGCTGTAATTTCAGGATGTGCAAAAAGTAAACCAATCGAGCAAAAACCAGAGCAAACCACAGAAAATAAGGAGACAAATAAACAAGAAAAAACCGAAGATAAAAAGGAACAGAAAGAAATTACAATCCGTTATATGTCAGCTACTACAGCAGGTTCTCCGCAATATGATATACTACATGGACTTATTGAAAAATTTCAAAAAGAACATCCTAATATAAAAATTGTTCATGATGCTCTTCCTAGTGCTGAACTTCGAACAAAGATAACTGTAGAGATGGCAGCGGACAATCCACCTCATGCTTCATGGTGTCCATTAAGCTATGCTAGAGAGTTCATGAAAGATAATAAAATTATTGATTGGAGACCAGTGTTTGAGGATCCTAAACATAAAGAGTTTAAACAGTGGTTTGATCAAAAAACATTTGAAGCTGTAACATATAAGGATGGAAGGATCATGATGGCACCTTACGAGGCAAGCGTTGATGCATTATTTTATAACAGTGAACTTTTTGAGAAATATGGATGGGAGCCACCCAAGACTTTTGATGATCTGATTGAGTTAGCCAAAAAATGTCGTGAGAAAGGGATATATGCTCTTGTTACAGGCGGAAAGGATATACGTTTTGCATGGCTGGCTTCAGCTTTGCTGGTGAGAGTTATTGGGGTTGAAAAAGCAAAAGCACTAGGGTATGGGAATGCGATGACAAAGTGGAATGACCCAGAATATGGTTTTCCTCAAGCAATGAAGAAGTTCAAAGAATTAGTAGATGCCGAAGCCTTTCCACCGGGTGTGTTGGGAATGACTGTAAATGAAGCCGATCAAATGTTTGCGCGGGGAGAAGCAGCAATGTATTATGAAGGACAGTGGAAAGTCGGTAATTTTATAGCAGTTGGGGGAGATGAATTTATTAAAAAAGTAAAACGCGTTAATTTCCCGATTATGACCGATATGCCCAACGGTGATCCAGAAGCGTGTGTAGGAGGTATCCTGGTAGGAACTATTGTTTCAAGCAATAAACCACAAGAAGAAATAGAAGCTGCAATTGAATGGGCAAAAGCGATATCAAGTCCAGAATATTATGGACCTGCTATGGAAACAGGAACAAATTTGTATGCTGGGAAAATCAATTATGATCGTACAAAACCCCCGGCAGTAATAAATGAATTATATGATGCATTCCAAAAAACACCCAGGTTTATTCCCTCAATGGATGCAATGGCACCTCCACCAATTGATCTTGCAATAAAGAAAACGGCAATGCCTGGGATAGTCTCCGGGGAGCTGACGGTGGAGGAGGCAATTGCGGAAGTACAGAAAGTAGCCGAAGAATATGTAAAGTCGCTTAAATGAAGTGCAAAAAGTAGGATGCAGAGAGAATTAAGTTTTCTCTGCATCCTACCTAATGTAGACATAATAAAGTAGATAAAATGGAGTGAATTGAATGGAAACGTTAAACTTGTCAACAAGAAAAAGTATTTCTGCATTTAAACTTACTAAAAATACTACATCTTCATTAAAGGTAAGCAAAAAGGCAAAAGTTTTTATATATATTTTTATGATAATAATAGCAGTGATAGTCCTTTTGCCATTAATATGGTTAATTTCTTCCTCATTAAAAACCCAGGCAGAGTTAACAGCAAATGTCTGGGGATTACCCAAATTTTTGCATTTTGAAAATTATGTAAATGCGTGGAAAAGAGGGCGAATGAGTGTTTATATTAATAACAGTTTAATTGCTATCATAGTAACTATCATAATAACCGTGGTAACTTCAACTACTCTTTCGTTTGTTTTGTCAAGGTTAAAATTTAAGGGGAATAGGATCATTTATTATATAGTGATTATCGGAATGATGATACCAATACATGCAGCTGTCATACCACTATATATTTTAGCGATGAATATGAAACTTCAGAATAATTTAATAGCATTGGGGTTTATATATGCTGCTTTCAGAATTTCAGCTTCGGTGTTTTTCCTAGAAAGCTATATGAAAACCATCCCGAAGGAATTAGAAGAAAGTGCTATTATAGATGGATGCAGTTTATGGAGAATTTTTCTAAAAATTATTCTTCCTTTATCAAAAGATGGGGTAATTACCATTGTAATTTTAGCAGTAATAGCTTGTTGGAATGAGTTGTTGGTGGCAATGTTAATGTTAAATGAACCTTTTGTAAAGACGTTGCCCATTGGTTTAATGGGATTTGTCACAGAATATAATGCCGAATATACGCAGATGTGTGCTGGATTAGTAATAGCGTGTCTTCCAGGTTTAATATTTTACGCATTGCTACAAGAAAGAATTATCAAAGGAATGACAGTAGGAGCAATAAAGGGTTAAAACTTTTTAGGAGTGAGAAAATGTATGGATGTGATTAAGAATAAGAAATTAGCAATAATTATGTTTCTATTACCAGGTTTGACGCTTTATGTGTTGTTAGTTCTTTATCCCATAGTAAATGGAATTGTACTAAGTATGTATCGGTGGAAAACAGTAAGTATTAAAGTATTTGCTGGACTGGATAATTATTTAGGAGTGTTTACTGACAGTTTATTTTGGAAATCAGTAAAAAATTCTTTGATTTTTATGATAGGAACGGGGTTAATTCAGCTTCCTTTAGGTTTTATTTTAGGGTATTTATTGTATTTACAATTAAAAGGATACCGTTTCTTTCGAACGGTTTACTTTATCCCACCAATGTTGATGTCGGTAGCAGTAGGGTATATTTGGGGTTATATTTATAGTCCTGCATTTGGACTTTTAAAACCTTTAATGGAATCAATTGGTTTAGGGAAATATTATCTTCCACCTTTAGCTAATAGTGGAACGGCGTTGTTCTTCATAATACTAGCACAAGCGTGGCATTCTACAGGTATTCAGATGATGTTGTTTAATGCAGGGTTTATGAACATGCCTGAAGAAGTAATTGAAATGTCTGTGATTGACGGAGCAGTTGGTTGGAAAAAAATATTTTATATAATCTTACCTCTTTCTTGGGAAGTAACTACAAGTGTTATTATTCTTCAACTGACAGGGGCATTAAGGTCTTTTGATTTAATCTATGTTATGACAGGTGGAGGACCTAATCATGCAACCGAAGTCTTACCAATATATATGTTTGTTAAAGCATTTCAAGAATTTAATATTGGTTATGGGGCAGTGGCTGCTATAGTAATTTTCATTTTATCAATAAGTTTGACAGTAGGGTTACAAAAGTTAATGAAGAAAGAAACTTTTTAAAATTTTATGGTGTTTAAATAAATATAACATTCAAGCAGGAGCTCTCGCAGGAAAATATAACTTAAGGAGGATAAAAAATGAATGATAAAGAACTATTGGAAAAAATTTGTAGTTGTAGATTAGCTGATTTAGCTGATGGGATGGATGCAATTGGCCTTGTTAACATAGGGAGTATGTCTCCTTTGATGAGACCTATCCGGCCAGGTATATCAATGGTAGGTTTTGCCTATACAGTGAAATTGATTCCTACCCAAAAAAATGTAAAAGTTTGTAAAACTTTCGAAGAGTATACCGAGGAATTAAATAGATGGTGTAGTGATACTTATTCGTTTTTTGTTCCGATTGCTGAAGGAAAGTATAAGGATAAGGATATAGTCATAGTAATCGATATGGGAGGATATCCAGGCGGTGTATGGGGATCTGAAATCGCATTAAATGCTATGAAAAATGGAGTAGTTGGGGCAGTTATTGATGGAGGATGTCGTGATTCTTATGAATGCAATTTGGAAGGGGCGAAAGTTTGGTGTACTGTTCGTACTTTCAATCATGTATATGGAAGGGTAATTAATGGTGGTGTGAATATACCGATTAGGTGTGCCGGAGTGACAGTTAATCCGGGCGATATCGTATGTGCAGATGACGATGGGGTATTGGTTATACCAAGAGACAGAGCCGAAGAAGTTGTGGAATTTGCATTAAAAGTGAGGAAAAGTGATCAAAAAGTGCGGGCTAAGCATTATAAGGATATAGGTTTACCTTACGATGAGACGTTAGGAGATGATATTGAATAATAAAAAAAGCGTATGTTTAAAGTAAGTAATTTAATTAAACATTTGTGTGTTATTTTAAAAAGCGGGAGCTCCGTATTGTCTTATTTATTATGATGCTCGTAGTTTGCAGATAGAAAAGTACATAATAATAAATATATTAAAATTTGTAATTAAAACGGTAAGCTTTTGAGTAAGAGGTGATTGGTTACCGACGAAATAGAGGACAGTAAAGTAAGGAGGAGTTGATTTTGTTGTTATAACCATTATATTATTATAAATTGGGACGGTGAGGATAAAGTGAAAGCATTGAGAAAAATAAAGGCAGGACCAGGTGCTGAGTTAGTAGAAATACCCATTCCTACGGTTGGATTTGAGGACGTATTAGTAAGAGTGAAAGCGACAGCTTTATGCAAGTCTGACGTGGATGTATATATGTGGACTCCTCTTGTGGCTTCTGCTAATTATCCACTTCCATTAACAATGGGTCACGAGTTTATGGGGGAAATTGTGGAAGTGGGAAAGAGTGTTAAAAATTTACAAGTTGGGGATTGTATAGTTGGAGAAACACATATACCGTGTGAAAATTGTGTAAGTTGTTGGAGTGGGAATAGGCATATTTGTGACAATATGGGTGTGTTGGGGAGAAATGTAGACGGTTCCTTTGCAGAATATATTAAATTACCGGCTGTATCAGCTATCAAAGTGGATAAAACATTATTACCGGCATATGGCGCTTTAATGGAACCCTTAGGGACAGCTTTACATGCTTTGACAAAAGGAGAGGTATGGGGAAAAAGTGTTTTAGTTCTTGGGTGTGGTATCATTGGCTTGATGGCTGTGCATGTGGCAAAATTGTTAGGTGCTACGAGAGTATACGCAGTTAGTACTAGTCCTACTAAATTGGAGAAAGCAGTTAAATTAGGAGCCGATAAGATAATAAATAGTAAGAAAGAAGATATGGTGGAAGTAATTATGGAAGAAACGCGGGGGAAAGGCGTGGGAGTAGTTATTGAGACTACAGGAAATGAAGTCATAATAAACAAAGCGATTGATGTTTTACAAAAAGCAGGTCGATATGTATTCGTAGGTATGATTGAAGAGAATTTGACAATTGAAAAATTCATGACAAGGGTAGTGTATAAAGAGATAGTGCTCACGGGAATTTTCGGTCGTAGAATTTATGAAACTTGGATATTACTTCAGGAATTTTTGGAAACGAAAAATATTGACTTTGGAATTTTTATAGGTGCTGAAATGCCTCTTACGGATTATGAAAAGGGTTTTCAACAATTTTCTGATCTTACAGGTAGATTGATATTTTATCCATAAAGAAGGAGAGTGACGAATAAAAATGGATAAACTTAGTTTTCCTACAGAAGTAGTAATATTTGAAGTGGGGCCAAGAGACGGATTACAGAATCAACGTGAGTTTATTCCCACAGATAAAAAAGTAGAATTGATTAATAAATTAGTAGCTGCTGGTTGCAAAAAAATAGAGGTTACTTCCTTTGTTAATCCTAAATGGGTTCCACAGATGAGAGACGCCAAAGAGGTTTGTGCTAGAATTGAAAGAAGAGAAGGTGTGGTATACAGTGCTCTTATTCCAAATTTAAAAGGTCTAGAACTAGCTTTAGAAGCGGGATTACAGGAAGTTGTTACTATTATAAGCGCGAGTGAAAGTCATAACAAAAAAAATGTAAACAGAAGTATATCACAGTCGTTAAAAGAAATAGAGGAGATTAACCGTATTGCTTCTGAAAATAATGTGAGAGTTAGGTCTTATATAGCTACTGCTTTCGGGTGTCCAATAGAAGGAGATGTTCCAGAAGAAAAAGTTATAGACATTGCTTTAGCTTTAGAAGAAAGTGGCTCTTACGAAATTTCTTTAGGAGATACTACAGGTATGGCAAATCCTATAAAAGCTTTTGAACTACCAAAAAAGCTTTTTAAACGATTAAAACATGCAACATTAGCAGTACATTATCATCAAGCGGATGGAATGGAATTTGCAAATATTCTAGCCTCACTACAAGCAGGAGTACCAGTGTTCGATGGCGCAGCAGGGGGATTGGGGGGGTGCCCTTATGCACCTGGTGCTACAGGAAATGTAGCTACTGAAATATTGGTGGAGATGTTTAACCGTATGGGTATAAAGACAGGCATTGATCTGAATTTAATAAAAGAGTGTGGAAGGTTTGCCAAATCAATTTGTAACTCATGTATTACCAATTAATAACTAATATCTATAAATGAGCAAAAATGCTTCCAGTAAATTTCCATCCTGTATTTCTGGGAGATATAAAGCTTTCCAGAATACAAAATGAGAGGATAAAACACTTCATAAATTAAGTAATGGTAATTAATTACCAGAAAATTTGCTCATTTATAGCTAATATGTCTTATAATAATATAACAAAGCTGAAAATGGGAAGGGTGGATGTTATGAATAACGAAAAATTAGAGAAGATTAAAGAACAACTTAAATCGGGAAAAATTAAGCAGCAAGATCTAGAGATGATAATATTTAAGGAAGTGTACAACTCAGAAGCATGTAAGGTAAAAGATGCTTGTCGTGATGCTGAAGTAATACGGTGTGAAGTAATAGAAGAGAGAACGGGTGTCTCATTAGAAACTATAAAAAAAGCTCATATTGATACATGCAATATTGTTTCAGGCAAATATATATTACCGGGAATCGAATTAAAGGTGGGAGGAGCAATAATTCCTATGGGGATTGCAGGCCCCATAAGAATAAAAGGGAAATATGTAAATGATGAGGAAGTATATATTCCTTTAGCGACTAATGAGGCGGCTTTGCTTGCAGGTGTACAGCGAGGTATTAAAGCAATTAATTTGGCAGGGGGAATAAACACACTGGTTCATTTTGACGGAATGGCAAGAGCTCCATTAATTGAAGCCCCGGATATATATCAAGCTCAATGGTTGTGTCGAGAGGTAAAAGAGAATAAGGAATTACTTATGGAATTGGGTAAGTATGTAAAAGATCCTTTTGTAAGGTTAGAATATATAGAACCATATCAACTGGGGACTAAAGTGTTTTTGAGGATGTTTTTTAAGACAGGTGATGCCATGGGAATGAATGGTGTTACAAAAGCATCAGCAGATATTACTAAAGCATTGTTAGAACGACTAAAAGGATGGCGTTTAATTACTATTAGCAGTAATTTATGCACTGATAAAAAATCGGCTCATATTAACGTGTTAACAGGACGAGGAAAGTCTGTGCAGACAGAAGTTTTTATCCCTAAAAATGTGTTGGAAAGCGTGTTTAAGAAAGGAGTTACTGCCAAAAAGGTAGAACAGGTGGTTTTTCATAAATGTTATTTAGGGGCGGCGTTGAGTGGAACGATTTCTGGTTTTAATGTTAATGCTGCTAATGTTGTCGCTGCGTTTTTTGCCGCTACAGGTCAAGATTTAGCTCAAGTAATTACTTCGGCCAGTTGCTTTGTGCAAGCAGAGGCAACCGATGATGGAAGTCTCCACTTTATGGTAAGTTTGCCATGTATTGAATTAGCTGCGTTTGGTGGAGGTACGCAATTTGGGACTGCAAGGGAAGCTTTAAATTTGATAGGATGTGGTAAACGAGGGAATTCTATAGATGAGAATACTAGTGTAATGAGATTAGCAGAAATTGCTGCAGCTGCTGTTACTGCATTAGAGTTAAATACATCATGCGCACAAGCTGCAGAGTACGAAATGGCAGAATCACATGTTAGATTAGCAAGAGGAGAATTTGAATAAAATTTAAACATATGTGTATGCCAAAAAATAAATAAAAGGGGAAGGAGAAGTAGAATGCGTCAAAAGATGCAGGAAGTAACTTCTAATAATATTACTAATAATATTACTAAAAGAGGTTTTAAGCCTTTAAGTCTTAAAGAGATTACTTACAGAGTTATAAAAGAGAAATTGCTCAATCTAGAAATAGAACCCGGAAGTCGTATTAGAGAAGATATATTGGCTGAAGAGATGTCGGTTAGTCGAACTCCAGTAAGAGAAGCTGTAAGACAGTTAGTGGCAGAAGGGTTTATAAGAGATATACCTAGAAAAGGGCTATTTTTTATCGATTTTACGCCTGATGTTATTTCAGATCTTCTTGATGTAAGAGAAGCGTTGGAAAAGTTGGCAGTGAGAAAGTGTATTGAGAAAATAACAAGAGCTCAGCTAAAGGAATTAGAACAACTTGTTAAAAAATTCGAAGAATCTCTTAATGTTGGAGAATACGAAAATTGTAACATACTTGATAGTATGTTCCATAAAAAAATTGTTGAAATTACTGGTAATAAAAAATTAATTGATTTTGTTTACATTATAGAGGAGTTTATGCAAATTGTAAGAAAATTGGAGATGTATGAAGATAAGATTGGTAAAAATATAAATGCCTTGGAAGATCATAAGAAAATTTTAGAAGCGATTCGAAATAAAGATAAAGAAAAAGCAGAAACCGCTGTTAAAAATAATATTGAGAGTATGAAGAAAAACTTAGGACTAAAATAAGAATTTTAAAAAATCAATCTATAGGGAAAGAAATATCAGGGAGGTGGTTTAAATGAAGGAGTCGATGTATAAATATATGCGAGTAGGGATTATACATTTTATGGCTTATCCTGAGACTATGAAGGGGGAAGGCCCTATTATAGAGACAATAAAGAAAATAGTATTGGATGAATATTTTAATGCCATTGAAATTAGCTGGATAAAAGATTCAAAGGTAAGAGATGAAGTGAAAAAAATGCTTGAAGCCTCTCATATGGCTGTAGCTTATGGGGCTTCACCTAGGTTATTAACAACAGGTATGAATATAAATCATCTCAATGAAGTAGAGAGAAGAAGAGCGATAGAGAATTTAAAAGAGGGTATTGATGAAGCATATTACATGGGTGCTAAGGGTTTTGCATTTTTGAGCGGTAGGTATGAAGAGGATAAGAAAGAGGAAGCTTTTGCAGCTTTAGTTGAATCAACAAAGGAGCTTTGTGCTTATGCCAAATCAAAAGGTGATTTGAGAATAGTACTCGAAGTATTTGATTGGGATATTGATAAAAAGAGCTTAATAGGTCCGGTAGGATTGGCAAAGAAATTTGCGGAGGAAATAAGGAAGGAATATGACAATTTTGGGCTTATGGTGGATTTAAGCCATTTACCTCTTTTAAGGGAAAGTGCAAGAGAAGCCATAGTCCCTATAAAGGAGTATATAGTACATGCTCATATAGGTAATGCGGTAGTTGCAGATCCTTCCTTTGAAGCATATGGCGATACTCATCCAAGGTTTGGTTTTCCAAACAGTGAGAATGATGTAGAAGAAGTGATGGAATATTTAAGAGTTTTAATGGAAGTTGGTTTTTTGAATCCTGATAATCCCCCTATTGTAAGTTTTGAAGTTAAGCCTTGGAAAGATGAAGACCCTGACATAGTAATAGCAAATGCGAAGAGGGTGTTAAATGAGGCATGGGCAAGGTTATAAGATAGATATAAATACGGAAAATAGCCTAGATTAAAGTAATTCGGTAATATGTCAAGGGGGGATTCGAAAAAAGTTGAAAATTTTTTAGCTATTTAAACCCAAAAAAGGGCATAGCAAAGCTAACCATCACCTAGGCGGCATGGTAATAATTAACATAAATGTAAATTAGGAAATCGGCCTTAGCTTAAACTAACATCTCCTTTCCTGGCGGATGGATTGTAAAGTTTTTCATCGCGCAGCAGAGCGAAGACTAACCTTACCGCCTTACGGGCTGTAAGCACTAAAGCCCTCTTGTGATGATGGGTCTTGCTTTCGTTGTACTTGCGAGAGTAATACTGGGCAAATTCGGGTAAATACTTCCTGAGCTGCTCTGCGGCCTGTATAAAGTAGTATCTGAGGTAGTGGTTTCCAGTCTTTTTGATGAATGTATCATCAGCAGTAAACTCTCCAGACTGGTATTCAGACCAATACAGACCTGCAAATTTGGCCAAAGCGTTATCGTTCTCGAAGCGAGAAATGCCCCCTATTTCCGATATAAAGCCAGCAGCCAGGACGGGGCCAATACCTTTGACTGAAGTTAAGCACAGGAACTCGTTTTTAAAAAGTGGCAGCTCCTTTTCAATGGCTTTATCCACAGCTTTGATCTGCTTTTCCAGAGCCTTTATGTTTTCAAGGCAGGATTTGAGCACAAAGCTTAGAGAGTTATCCACAGAAGCATTAAGCCTGTAAGATTTTGCAGCTGCCTCTTTTAAAGCTTTAGCGGTGGCCTGTGGACATTCAAAATGCTTTTTACCGTGTTCCATGATAAAATCAATGAGTTCATCAAGCGATCGAGTCGCAATATCCTCTACGGTAAGAAACTCATGGAACAGTTCTGTAGCGGAGGCCCCGAAGTTGTTAGAGAAAACCTTGTCCTGGCACATAGCACTGAATTTAAGGAACAGGTTGCTCAGGTAGTAGGATTTTTCCCGAGCCAGGTTTTCCACAAGGTGATACCTGTAGCGAGTAAGCCTTTGGAGAGCAAGGTATCTAAAATCCACAGGGCAAGACTTGGGGAGTCTGCCGAAACGGAGTCTTTCTGCGATGGTGTTGGCATCCACCCAATCATTTTTAGGGAGATTGCCCAGGGATTTCTTGAAGTTTTCAATGAGTTTAGGGTTAAAGCAGATAATGTGAGGGTGATAAGGCTTAAGCTGAGGGGAATCAGCTAGTAGATGCTGTATATGCCAGCCATACACTGAAGTAGATTCAAGGCCGATGAAGAGGGTATCAACAGCTAAAGCCTTACAGCACCTGAGTATAGTATCTATGAGGATGTTAGCCCCAACTTGGTCATTGGTAACTGAGAAAGGTTTGACGATTTCAGTTCAATTCTGGTCAATGATAGATACCTTGTAGTCCTTAAGGCTGAGGTCAAGGCCTACAAATAGTTTATTCACATTTAACACCTCCTTTCCAAGGGGAGTGATAAGGTAAAGGATATTTGGGATAACCCTAGCAACCAGGTTATATAACAGCCTCGCGTTATTAGCTCTTAGCAATACAGGCTTTAGTCTCCTGCTGCCGAGAACCTGTACTACGACAAAGCAGAATTCGAGTTTAGATGTGGCAAACCTGGTGTAGGGACCACACTTTATTGAGCAGTCGAGCTGCAAGGGGGGCAAAAGCCTGTCCCAGATACAGATATCTTTACCAGATAATCATGCTACAGGTTATCCCAAAAGTAAAGAGTTTTTTTGCCGCCTATGGGAGACGGTGCCATATACCACCGTTTGTGATAGGTGAAGTATATGGATTAGGGTTGAAGTGCCATTCAAAAGCTTGCAGCGAGCTTTGAATGGGAAGTAAGATATAATGAGTTAATTACCAGTAAATAACTGGTAAAATAAATGGCCTAAAGGTTAATTGATTTGTTGTTTATAAACACTATTGAATACTCTCGAAAAGTAGCTGAGCAACATAGGCACAACGATCGATTTTGTAGAGCAACCTTGCAGAATAAGTATGGGGTGAAGTCCCAAGACCGAACCTGCAAACAAGCTAAAATAAAGCTCTCAGACTTTTCGAGAGCGTACACTATTATACGAGGAGGGGTAATAACAAAATGAAAATAGTAGTACTTGATGGTTATACGCTCAATCCAGGGGACTTATCATGGGGTGAGTTAGAAAAACTAGGGGAACTTACGGTATATGATCGTACACCTAGAGAAAAAGTATTAGAGAGAATAGGGGATGCAGAGATAGTTTATACTAATAAGACGCCATTAACTCGCGAGACTTTTTATAAGGCGCCTAATATTAAATGGGTAGGAGTACTAGCGACGGGATATGATGTAGTTGATATTGATGCGGCGCGGGAGAGGGGGATTCCAGTAACTAATGTCCCTACATATGGTACTACGGCTGTGGCACAGATGGTTTTTGCTTTACTGCTTGAGATTTGTCATCATGTCTGGGAGCATAGTGAAGCAGTGAAGAGAGGGGAATGGACTAATAATGCTGATTGGTGTTTCTGGAAATATCCACTTATAGAGTTAAGTGGAAAAACGATGGGGATAATAGGATATGGTAGGATAGGGCAAGCTAGTGGGAGAATAGCGCAGGCGATGGGGATGAGAGTTTTAGCATATGATCAATACAAAAATAAGGAACTTGAATGTGAGACGATGAGATATGTAGATTTAGAGGAGTTATTAAGAGAATCAGATGTTATAAGTTTACATTGTCCTTTGACGGAGAGCACTAGGGGGATAATAAATAAAGAGACGATAGAGAAGATGAAAGATGGGGTTATAATAATAAATACTGCAAGGGGACCACTTATAGTAGAGGAAGACCTTGCAGAAGCTCTGAATAAGGGTAAAGTATATGCTGCAGGGTTGGATGTAGTATCAGTAGAACCCATAAAGATGGATAATCCATTATTAAAGGCTAAGAATGTTATAATAACACCACATATAGCATGGGCACCAAAAGAGTCTAGACAACGGCTGTTGGATATTGCTGTAAATAATTTAAAAGCTTTTTTAAGTGGTAACCCAATAAATGTAGTAAATGGAGTAGTATAGGATGAAGGGTTTATCCTTCTATAGGCTTCTTGTATAAAGATGCGTGATAAACAATAGAAAACTAGTCTTTGAATATAAAAATAATGCAGACATCTTCTCTGATAATTGTATGGTTAAAAATATAAAAGAGAGGATGTCTTGTGTTAATATACTTTTATTATTCTATATTTTGTAATAAAAAAAGATATGGGAGAGGGGATATTCGATGAGTGGTAATAAAGAAATTGTTCATGTATGGGAAAAATACGAAATTACATTGAAAGCCGAGCATACCTATTTAAACCCGTATACTGAAGTAGACGTTTGGGTAGATTTAAAAGGACCAGGTTTTGAAAGACGTGTTTATGGTTTTTGGGATGGTGAAAATATCTTTAAAGTTCGTATTGTAGCAATGTCTCCTGGAGAATGGCAATGGGAAAGTGGTTCCAATAAAATGGATCGAGGACTCAATGGGAAAAGAGGTAAATTTATAGCAATTGAATGGAGTGAAATAGAAAAAGAAGAAAATCCTTGTAGGCGAGGATTTATCAGACCAACGGCAAATGGACATGCTTTTATGTATGCTGATGGAACACCGTTTTTGTTAATTGGAGATACGTGGTGGGCTACACCTACATTTAGATATAAGTGGTATGAAGATGAATTTCCACGGGAAATAGGCCCGGAGATGGGATTTAAAGATATGGTTAGATACAGAAAGTTACAAGGATTTAATTGTATCGCAATGATAGCAGCGTTTCCTACATGGGCAAATGATGGGTTACCCCCTACTATTCATATGAACGATCAATGGAAAACAACAATTCGAGCGGCGTGGAGACAAGCTGGTACTAACAGCGCCAAAGATATGTTTAATGAAGGAGGACGACCGTTTTGTTTTCCCGGAAAAGTACCAGGATACGAAAATATAGTTCCGGATTTTGATCGTATTAATCCCAAGTATTTTCAACATTTAGATAAAAAAGTGGATTATCTAAATAAGAATGGTTTTATTGCATTTATTGAAGCGGCAAGAAGAGATGTTAGTCAAGTATGGAAGAGGTATTATGATTGGCCGAACTCCTATGCGCGGTATATTCATTATATATTTACACGCTATCAAGCTAATAACTGTTTGCTTAGCCCTATTCACTTTGATTATGCAGGTGATTCAATCCCATCATATGAATATAATGAACCTGCTAATTTAGTTATTGAAAAATATGGTCCTCCACCATTTGGGACACTGGTGGGAACAAATGCTTCTCCTTCTACTTTAGTTAATTTTGGAGGCCCCGAACAAGCACGTTGGCTTACCTTTCATCAAATTGGCAATTGGCGTGAGCATGATCATTATTGGTATCTAACAGAGATTTATTATTCATATCCTGCTATGCCTGCTATCAATGGCGAACCATATTATCCCGGTTTTCCTGATGACGATCCTCCAGCTTATAGCGAAGAAGCTAATTTGAATTGTCGTTCGGGAATGTATGGCGGATTTTTATCAGGAGGGTTTGGTGGATATATTTACGGAGCGGAAGGATTATGGGGAGGAGATATAGAATTAGAGGCAAAATATAAGATGTGGGATGCAATGCAGTTTGAATCTGGTAAAATGGTGAGTTATTTAAAGAACTTTGCATTTATTAACGGGGATAGATATAAAGATTTAGAACCTAATGCAGATCTGGTTACCCCTAATAAAGCAGGAGAGCCTTTGGGATATCGTGGATGGGCTTATTGCGCTCGTACAAAGGAGAAAGACTTTTTCTTGATATATCTTGAAAAAGATTGTCCTCAAGTAACTGTGCGTGGAGCGATACCTAACGCGATATATGTGTTTAAATGGTTTAATCCACGTACAGGGGTCTGGTTTGGAGATGTACGGTTTCCTGTTATAAGAGCTGATGAATACGGAAGAATTTATCTTCCTAGTTTTTCAAATGAGAAGGATTGGGGATTATGTCTATTGTTAAACAAAGGGTAAAACCCAAGTCCTAAGTGTAGTACAATTTTGGTTTTATGCAACAGGAGTGATGTAAAAGGAGGTTACATAAATGTTTCCGATAGAGGAAATAAAGAGGGCAGCTCAGGAAGCACGTATTACTGTTATTAATATGATTTATAAAGCTGGAAGTGGTCACATTGGAGGTAGTCTCTCTTGTGCAGAAATAATAACGGTCTTATATGAGTGTTTTTTAAATGTGAAACCTGAAGAACCGTTATGGCCAGAAAGAGACCGATTTATTTTAAGTAAAGGACACGCAGCTCCTATGCTATATGCTATTCTTAGTCGAAAAGGTTTTTTTGAGCAAAGCCAGTTGGACACACTTCGTAAACTAAATAGTAATTTACAGGGGCATCCTTGTATGTTTAAGTTACCAGGTATTGATATGTCTACCGGTTCTTTAGGTATGGGAGTTTCTGTTGGTGTAGGTATGGCATTAGCTGCAAAACTAACAAAAAGAAATTTTCGAGTTTTTGTACTGTGTGGTGATGGGGAATTGCAAGAGGGACAAAACTGGGAAGCGTTTATGTCGGCTGCAAAGTGGAAACTTGACAATTTAATAGTGATAATTGACAAAAATGGTGTACAGCTGGATGGTAAAGTAGAAGAAGTTATGCCATTGGGTGATTTAGAGGCAAAATTGAAGGCTTTTGGTATTTATGTTTTAAATTGTGATGGGCATAATGTAGAAGCTTTGATAAATAGTATACAAGAAGCAATTAACTACAAAGGTCCAGCAGCAGTGATAGCGAATACTGTAAAAGGGAAAGGTGTTTCATTTATGGAAGGACAGTCATTGTGGCATGGAAAACCTATTAATAAAGAGGAGTATGAACAAGCTATAATGGAATTAAGTAAGTGCTTTTAAAATAGAACATTGTGTGAGAGAATTATTATAAACCTTAAAAAGGAAGTGATTGCTATAATGGAGCAGAAACCAATGAGATTAGTATTTGGTGAAATTCTTTGTGAGTTAGCAGAAGAGTTTCCTGAGATGGTGGTTTTAGATGCCGATGTATCTAATAGTACACAGACTAAACGGTTCGAAGAAAAATTTAAAGACAGGTTTTTCAATTTTGGAATTGCAGAAGCTAACATGGTTAGTGCAGCAGCTGGTATGGCTACCTGTGGATTAATCCCTGTAGTTTCTACTTTTGCATTTTTGATAGTCCTACGTGCAGGAGACCCTGTAAGAAGTCTTATTGCCTATAACAGTTTAAATGTAAAATTGGCAGGGGGGTATGCAGGGTTATCGGACTTTGCAGATGGGGCTAGCCACCAGTCGGTAACTGATCTAGCGATTATGAGAGCTATGCCCAATATGACAGTATTGGTACCTTCAGATATTGATACTACTCGAGGAGCTGTTAGGGCTATGTTAAAACATAGGGGACCGGTTTATCTACGTCTATCACGTGAGCCAGTGGGTTCTTATCATGGTGGGGATGAGAGTTTTGAAATAGGGAAAGCAAAGATATTAAAAGATGGGAAGGATGTGACTCTGGCAGTTAGTGGTACTTTGCTTCCACAAGTACTGGAGGCAGCTGAAGAACTGGAGAAGGCAGGTATCCGACCCGCTGTTTTAGAGTTCCCAACTTTAAAACCATTTGATAGTGAAACGTTGATTTACTATGCACAGAAGACAGGAGCAATTGTTACTGTTGAAGAGCATACCATCTTGGGAGGATTTGGAGGAGCAGTCTCCGAATCCTTGTCTGAAATTTGTCCAGTACCTGTCAAACGAATAGGGATCAATGATTGTTTTGGTGAAAGTGCTACTTCCTATAGTGAACTTTTAAATAAATATTTTTTGACAAAAGGGTATATTTGCCAGGCTGCTATTGGATTAATTAAAAGAAAAAAATAAGAGGTTCGTTGTAAAATTAAATGCAACACCTAAAAAATAGTAGAACCATAGTGAGAAATCCTGTATGATATAGATATCCAAAATCACTAAACATACA
>NZ_JAFBDW010000012.1 GCF_016908415.1 Caldicoprobacter guelmensis | reverse complement strand
ACAACATAAGGTTTTACATTTTAAACAGTAAAAATTTGGATATCTATATCATACTTTCCTTTAAAAAAGTGTTGCATTTAATATTGCAATTTTCACACTTTTTTTAATTCCTCAACCGGAAAATAACCGAGCTCGGCCAAAGCGGCATACTGAACCAAAGCCGCATGTCCTTTACTCAAAAGAAATCTATCCCGTTCAGGGTCGTGTGGATTTTTCGGATCCACTTTCATCCATTGAAAGTAAAGGGTAGCTACTATCTCGGCACAAGAGCTTGAACCTCCTAGATGCCCCGCTTTTCCCACTCCCACCATTTCCAAAATATGATACCTTAACTGAAGAGCCTTTCTTTCCAAATACTCAATTAACTCCCTGGATTCCATACCTTATACCTTCTTTCATTATAGCAATTAGGTAATATATGCTATAAAGTTATATTATTGAATACAGATATTTTATATTGTCAACGGGGTCTCTCTTCTCCAGAATTCTTTCAATAATATCAAGCTCTAATCTTGAAGAAATATCAAATATTTTTTGAGTTAACTCAATAACAGTATTGAAAGTTTTAATGGTATTAATTTCTTTGGGTGAAACATCATAACCAAACCAATCATTATAACCGATCTTTTTTAGATAATAGAAAAACTCTACCAAATCCCAAAAGTTATATGCTCCTGGAACCATATCCCAATCCCATAACTTGTCGTTATCATTTAAATGTACATAAAACAAGCGGTTTGCTCTAGCTAACATAACAGCAGTTTGAGCGGGTCTCTCCCCAGCTTGGATAGAATGGCCAAAATCAAGAGTAACACCGACGTTATCCATTCCTAGAATTTGACAGAAGGCTAATGTTTCTCCTGCATTTCCTAGCAAACATCTTGTCCTAGGATCATTTAGTTTGTATTCTATACAAATTCTAATCTTTTTATTATACGAAGCAACTTCTCCTATAGTATATTCAAAAAAATCAAAAGCTTTAGTATAATCCATTTCAAAGATATAATCATGTCCATCATTTAATGGGCAAGTAGTAACTCGATTACATCCCAATATTTGTGCATAATCTATCGCCATCTTAAAATCTTGCACCACCTCTCGGCGTTCAGAAGCTATTTGTGAAGAAAAAGATCCCCTTAACCATTTTCCAGTTCTTCTAGAACGAAAATTGATACAAGGTATCTCAAAACCATATCTGTTAATTAACTCTTTCAATAATTCGAAATTTTCGAAATCTTGCGGATAACAAAGTTCCAAACCATCTAAACCATTTATTTGCGATGCTATATCAAACTTTTCTTCCAAAGTCCTATCTTCCTGATAGGTAATATATCGGTTTTTTACACCACCTAAGAATCCTGTAATAATAGCTAATTTATTCATAATTAACACCTCATTTTTTATTTAAGTTATCAATTGATCAACAGTTATGATAATTTTACTATTAAAACCAATGATAAATACAATTTACATTACAATAAAAAATGTATTAAATCAAAATGAAGTTATTATCTTAAAATTATCATCTATTATTTATATCAATGATAAACCCTTCCATTTCGATAATATTTAATTTCTTTTTAAACAATATGATACTTAAGATTATTGGGGATTATTAAAACTCATAAATATACTGTCCATAATACCTGTTTTTTGCAAATGAAAATTCCCCGCTTTTGCAAAATGGGTGCTGGAAAATTTGCCAGCAGTTTACAGCATTATAATTGTATTTTTCAATCATGTCAAGGATTTGCTAACGCTCACCCTTACGGGCTTTGTTCTTGACATGATTTTCAAATACAATTACTAAAACCTTATCCTGCTTGGCAAAAAAGCTGGAAATTTTTCGTTGCAATTCTGGGAAATTTTATTTTGCAACTAACAATTTAATACCTTACATATTTTCAAATCCTTTCCTAACTTGATGTTTAATTAAATAGAAAAGTGTTATGCCTATATCTTCATATCAACAACCTTAACTTCCTTAAAATATACGGATCACGATTATATCAGATTTCTCTTTTCTTGCCATTTCTGTTTAGTCTTATCTTAGTGTTTCTTAAGAGAGCTTTAATAAAAATTAGACGAATCAACACGATATATCCTTTAAATAACAAACAATATATTTATCAACACAGGTATAATTATAACTTCTGTCAAATTCGGGTGTAGTCTTTAAATTGCTAATACCGTATTTTTATTAATATATCCGACCTTTTAAATTAGGCTCATTTCAAATAACACTATTATTTATATGACTACTACTTTTGAACCATTTGTGTATTTTTAAAATATAATATAACCTTCTTTATATAATTAATAGTCCTTATATGCAAAAGAAAGATTAAAAGAAATTATGCAGGATTAAAGAGGCTTACTTCACCCCTTTAATCCTTTTATTTACAAAAAATTTAACAATTTTACTTATTTTGATAAATTTTTAAATACTCATTAGTATACTCTTCAATAACATTATCACCGCCATTTTTGCGCCACTCTTCTAATGCATTATTAAACCCAACCTCATCTATCTCGCCTATAATATATTTTATACTAGCATCATCTATTATTTGATCAAGTTGTGCACCCCTTTCCCCATATGTTTCCGAAAAAAGTGGCTCACAAGGGTTGAGTACAAGATAATTATCATTCTCTACGTACAGTTCCCTAGCTCTCTGATATGCGTAATCGAACTTACCCTCTCTAGCTTTTTCATCATAATGAAGTTTTAAACTTCTAAAAGGATTAACCTCCCTTTGATAAAGATCATTTAGCTCATTTGTCCTTACGTACACACCATCTTCAACTATATAATGCCTATCTTTTAACCCCCATCGAAGTAGGTCCTGCATTTCTGGATCATTAAGTTTATCAAAAAAGTTCATACATTTTTTCAACGTTTCCTCATCTTTTATACTTCGTTTTGTAAACATAAATTGTCCTGCAAATCCTGATGATGCCATTACACGTTCTCCCTTTGGACCACTAAATCTACCAATAATATCAATTTTTGCATTAGGTTCTAGTTTATATAGGTCTGTATGTTTACTTGCAGCATCAGACATAAAAGCGAAGTATCCTCCTGCTTTATTACTGTTAACATTGTCATATTTTTGATTTCCTTTAATCACAGCAAAATCTCTATTCATTAAGCCTTCTGAATACAGTTTTTTATAAAAATTAAGCATATCCATATACTCCGACGTCATAAATTCAGGAACCATCTTGCCATTTTTAAACTCCCACTGATTAGGACCTCCGAAAGCAGCAAGAAGTACATCGTATCCACCCAACCCCTGTTGAGATAAACCGTAGGTATCGTCTTTTCCATCTTTATCAGGATCATCAAAGGTAAATGCTTTTAAAACATTGTATAAATCTTCTATAGTTTTTGGCACCTCCAATCCCAAATTATCTAACCAATCTTTTCTATACACAAATCCGTTCTGCCCCAAAGGTCGTACTCTAGGAAGTCCATAAATTTTACCATCTATTGAACAATTATTAAAACGAACCTCTCCAATATCAGTACTTAAATTAGGAAATTCCTTTATATATGGTCCGATTTCCCAGAAAAACCCTCCTCGTACAGCATTTATTACATACGCTGCTTTATGATTAGGAATATACATAACCATTGGTAAATCTGTACCAGAAGCAAGAGTTACACTTATTTTTTCTTCTAAATCTCCTGTCATCCACGTAATATTTAACTTTGTATTAGTATATTCCTGTATTTTTAGAAGGACAGGTTCATCATCTTTAGGAGGTTCAGCAGTATAGGACTGAGCATATATGCTCATTTCAAAGGGTTCTTTAGGTTCTACGCTTTTTGAATCTTTGGAATCAGTATTGCCACCGCTTACTGTTGTCTTGCTGTCATCCGACACCGTTGTTTTCTTTTGTCCACAACCAGCAAACAACATTATTACCAAACTCACTATAATAAATATTACAGTCCATTTTATTAGCCATTCTCTCTTAGCTTTCTTTTTCATTGTGCATCCTCCTCACTCATTTTAATATATTTAATATATATGATAGGGTAATTCTCTATGTCCGGAGAACTTACCCTTTAATTGAGCCAATCAATACACCTTTTACAAAATGTTTTTGTAAAAAGGGATATACCAATAGTATAGGCACAGTGGCAACTACTACTGTAGCCATTTGAACGCTTTTAGCTGGTACCACAAAATCAGGGTCCATTTGATCTAAATCACCAATACCTCCTTGTGCCAAAATAACGATTTGACGAAGAAGTACTTGTATAGGCCATAAATTTGAATTATTTAGGTAGATTATAGCCTCAAAATACTTATTCCAGTGTCCAACTGCATAAAATAATGTTAAAGTAGCAAGAACTGATTTAGAAAGAGGAAGAATAATACGCCCAAAGATAAATAAATCATTGTATCCATCCATTTTAGCAGCTTCCTCAAGTTCTACAGGAATCTGTTGAAAAAAGTTCTTCATTATTACTAGATTAAAAGCATTTATTACAGTAGGTATTATAAGCGAATATAGTGAATTAAGCAGCCCCATAGCTTTCACCACTAAAAAGGTTGGAATCATCCCTCCCCTAAACAACATAGTAAAAACTACACCAAACATTATAATGTTCCTCCCTTTTAAATTTGAACGAGAAAGGGGATATGCCATTAACGAAGTAAATAGTATATTGGCAAAAGTACCCACTACCGTTACATAAACTGTAATCAACATACTCCTAATAAGAGTATCTGTGGAGAATATATATCTATATGCAGCTAGTGAATACTTTTTAGGTATTAAGAGAAATCCTTCCTTTAAAATTTCTTCTGCCGGTGCAAATGAGCCTGCTATAATATGAATAAACGGTAATATACATAACAAAGAAAATATCAACATTATAGTAATATTAAATATATCGAATAATCTGGACCCAATAGAACGGTATCCAATCATAATTAAAAACCACCCCTAAAAGTTAATATTAATATATTCCTTCTTCGCCAAATTTTTTTGCAATACTATTTGAAATATATACTAGAATCAAACTTACAAAGGATTTAAAGAATCCTACTGCAGTAGTGTAACTATATTGCCCTTGCTTAATCCCAACATTGTATACATATGTATCAAAAACTTCTCCTACTTCACGGTTTGTAGCATTAAGCATAAGAAATATATGCTCAAAACCAGTGTCTAAAAAATTTCCCAATCTAAGTAGCAACAAAACTATTATAGTACTTCGAATGGATGGCAATGTAATATGCCACAATTGCTCCCATCTGTTTGCACCATCAATATATGCTGATTCATATAACTGTGGGTCAATATTTGTTAATGCAGCTATAAATATAATTGTACCCCAGCCAGTCTCTTTCCATATAGTTTGTCCAACAATCATAGGCCTAAACCATTTAACACTAGACAAAAAATCAATCTTAAAACCGAATAAAGCATATAGAACCTCATTTATTATCCCGCCTTCAGTTGTAAATAATATATAGGAAATACCAACAACTATAACCCATGACATAAAATGTGGAATGTATGTTATTGTCTGAATTATACGCTTAAGCGTTGTATTTCTTAACTCATTTAGCATCAGAGCAAAAATAATAGGCAAAGGAAAGAAAAATAATAGATTATAGACTGCAAGTAATAGAGTATTACGAAATAATAACCAAAAAGTAGCTTCAGTAAACAATCGTATAAAATGTTTAAATCCTACCCATTTGCTTCCCATAAAACCCATAAAGGGTTGGTAATCTTTAAAGGCTATCAGCAAACCCCACATAGGACCATACTTAAATATTATAAAATATAACACTCCTGGTAAAAGCATAAAATATAACCATCTATCCTTGATTAGATACTTAATTATATTTTTATAAATAAAGCTGTTTTCTCTATTTTTTTTATTTGATAGTGGCTTCGATGATATAGATAATATATTTTTAGAATCTAACCTATTCATTTTTTCACCCCCTATTCATTTGTCAATTTGTTTCAAAAGATATCATACAAATCCTATATATTATATTATTTATGCAAATAACAGTATACTTCATAAAGCTACAAACACACTTATTAGAAATTATTCTAATACAAGCCGTAGTAACCAATCTTCTTTATCAGGTGCAGTCAGTCCAATTCCGTTTTCGGTAAATCCTCCATTAATCCTCTCATTTGTATTTCGAGCATTGATCCACTCAACTCTATATTTTCCCCCGGAAATTGAAACATTTACTGTACCCCCACTTTCCAAATAAACCAAATACTCCTTTCCTTCTTCTGCCAAACAATATCCTTTACTTACCAGATCTTGCCTAGGACTCATCTTATAAAATTGTATAGTTTCAAAGAAGTCCCATACTTTCTTTATAATGTCATGTCTGGATTGTACTCTATCATTTAGATGAAGACTACCACTAAAACCAGATGTAGAATCTCCATTCATATCTCCAAAATTCAAAGCTGCTGCTGACATATTAATAACATAAGCATTTTTACGTAAGTCATCATCACTATAATGCGGATGATAAATATTTCCCGCCCATAATGTTTCCTGAGCATATAACGGATAAAATCGGGAATGATTTTTTAAAATACCTTCACTAAGAACTAATCGTTCAGTTGTTTTAGGGCCTTGAAGAATTCCATATGATACATAAGGCTCACCTAAAAACTCATCATCTCCTGTTGCATTATGAACTGACAGCAGATGATCAAAGATATCATACTTCTTAATCATATATCCCAAACGGTTAATCTCGCATTTCAACATAAAAGGATTTTTAGATAATAAAGGCTCTGGACCAGCTACATTAAAAAGAAGATTCCAATAAGGTCCAAATCTAGCAATAACATATCGAATGTATGTTTCCTGATCCTTTACACTGGTTGGATAATAAGAATCTCTACCAAAAAACCCTGCAAACGGATAAACCAAAATGCGTCTATTTGCCAAATCATCCAATATTTTTTCAGCTTTTTTGTATTCATCAGCATTTAAAGGCCATAATCGTGGAGTCCTCCAACCTGAACCTCGACCTATTTTTTCCCGATTTAGGAAAAAACTAGCCACAGAAATCATATTATATCCTTGGGCCTGTAACCAATCCAAGAAATCCCCACGTTCTTCCTCATTCCAATTTTCGGCAAAAAAACGATCTCCAACGTGAAAACTTCTAATCAGTATATGTTTTCCTCCCTTAAATCCGAACCACATTGGATTTGTTTCATCTTTATAAATCATTCCAGGAATATCTGATTCAACACATTCAAAAATCCCTTCAAATTTTGCACTGCCATCAGAGAAAACTGCTTTATACCTCCATATCCCGATTTGGTCTGGCATAAACCGAATTTTCCATACATTTCCACCATCATAAAAACCCCAAAAGTCGACTTGAGAGTTATCAGGTTTAGTGTATGTAACAAGAAGTTCTACATCTCTATAAGGATCTTTATACGTTCTATTATTCTCTATAATAGATTCAAATCTATCCCATTTCTTTACTTTTTGAACATCACTACAAACAGTTCCCGCCATTTTTAAACTCCTTTCTAAATGTTTCAATTTACGTAAATTTAATCTTACACTTAGAATATTAGCAATATATTTTTATTATTATTTATAAATTTAAACCTTTAATCAATTTTCTAATATATCTAGCATTTTTCTCAACACTTTCTTTTTCCCATTTTAAGATCTGCTCTACAGAAGCACTATAGTCTCTTCGCATACTATATTCAATTATAATACTGATAGTTGGATTTATCGAAAGCACTTTTTTGATAAATTCTTCCACATTAAGCCAACCTTCGCCAAGAGGCACACTACTGATAAGATAACCTCCTTCTACTTTTTCTACTTTGTAATCTTTCAAGTGAACTGATAATAAATATGGCTTCATTTTGTCGAGAACTTCTTCTGGTTGATTAATAAATCCAAGACAATTTGTTGTATCCATAATAAGTCCCACATGTTCATCTGCAATTTCCTCAACGATTTGAATAAGATAATCTAACGGGAGGATAAAATTATCCTCTATTCCCAATTTGATATTCTTTTCTTTACAAATAGGTAGCACATTTTTTAATATATTGATTGATTTTTTCATTAATTCGTCCGGATTTTTCTCTGGAGAGGATTTAAGCTCTCCAGGAACTATCCGAATGAAACAAGATGATAAAAGTTCTGCTAATTTAATATGATGTAATAAATTTTCCCTACTCAAACCTCTCAAGCCTACTTCAATTGAAATTCCCAGTTCTTTAGCTACATTTGCTATTGACATAATTTCTTTATAACTTAATGTTGCATAATTAAGATTTTCACACAATTGAACCAAACTAAACCCCAGTCGATGAGCTTCTTGCAGGAAATCTATGGTAGTCATTGGCTTTGGTGGAATAAAGTCCCCAAAACCTATATTATAACGAAATGCAAAACTTCCTATACCAATACGCACAGCTTCTACTGGCTTATTTCCCTTATTTTTTATAAACATTATTATCCCCTCGTATAATAGTGTTTGTAAACAACAAATCAATTAACCTTTAGGCCATTCATTTTACCAGTTATTTACTGGTAATTAACTCGCCACATCTTATCCTCCATTCAAAGCTCGCTGCAAGCTTTTGAATGGCACTTCAACCCTAACCCATATACTCACCTATCACAAACGGTGGTATATGGCACCGTCTCCCATAGGCGGCAAAAAAACTCTTTACTTTTGGGATAACCTGTAGCATGATTATCTGGTAAAGATATCTGTATCTGGGACAGGCTTTTGCCCCCCTTGCAGCTCGACTGCTCAATAAAGTGTGGTCCCTACACCAGGTTTGCCACATCTAAACTCGAATTCTGCTTTGTCGTAGTACAGGTTCTCGGCAGCAGGAGACTAAAGCCTGTATTGCTAAGAGCTAATAACGCGAGGCTGTTATATAACCTGGTTGCTAGGGTTATCCCAAATATCCTTTACCTTATCACTCCCCCCAGAAAGGAGGTGTTAAATGTGAATAAACTATTTGTAGGCCTTGACCTCAGCCTTAAGGACTACAAGGTATCTATCATTGACCAGAATGGAACTGAAATCGTCAAACCTTTCTCAGTTACCAATGACCAAGTTGGGGCTAACATCCTCATAGATACTATACTCAGGTGCTGTAAGGCTTTAGCTGTTGATACCCTCTTCATCGGCCTTGAATCTACTCCAGTGTATGGCTGGCATATACAGCATCTACTAGCTGATTCCCCTCAGCTTAAGCCTTATCACCCTCACATTATCTGCTTTAACCCCAAACTCATTGAAAACTTCAAAAAGTCCCTGGGCAATCTCCCTAAAAACGACTGGATAGACGCTAACACCACCGCAGAAAGACTTCGTTTCGGCAGACTCCCCAAGTCTTGCCCTGTGGATTTTAGATACCTTGCTCTCCAAAGGCTTACTCGCTACAGGTATCACCTTGTGGAAAACCTGGCTCGGGAAAAATCCTACTACCTGAGCAACCTGTTCCTTAAATTCAGTGCTATGTGCCAGGACAAGGTTTTCTCTAACAACTTCGGGGCCTCCGCTACAGAACTGTTCCATGAGTTTCTTACCGTAGAGGATATTGCGACTCGATCGCTTGATGAACTCAGAACTCATTGATTTTATCATGGAACACGGTAAAAAGCATTTTGAATGTCCACAGTCCACCGCTAAAGCCTTAAAAGAGGCAGTTGCAAAATCTTACAGGCTTAATGCTTCTGTGGATAACTCTCTAAGCTTTGTGCTCAAATCCTGCCTTGAGAACATAAAGGCTCTGGAAAAGCAGATCAAAGCTGTGGATAAAGCCATCGAAAAGGAGCTGCCACTTTTTAAAAACGAGTTCCTGTGCTTAACTT
The DNA here is from genome assembly GCF_016908415.1 of Caldicoprobacter guelmensis. Taxonomy (NCBI): domain Bacteria; kingdom Bacillati; phylum Bacillota; class Clostridia; order Caldicoprobacterales; family Caldicoprobacteraceae; genus Caldicoprobacter; species Caldicoprobacter guelmensis. The sequence continues at coordinate 9,287 of NZ_JAFBDW010000012.1, read as the reverse complement.
CAGTCAAAGGTATTGGCCCCGTCCTGGCTGCTGGCTTTATATAGGAAATAGGGGGCATTTCTCGCTTCGAGAACGATAACGCTTTGGCCAAATTTGCAGGTCTGTATTGGTCTGAATACCAGTCTGGAGAGTTTACTGCTGATGACACTTTTATCAAAAAGACTGGAAACCACTACCTCAGATACTACTTTATACAGGCCGCAGAGCAGCTCAGGAAGTATTTACCCGAATTTGCCCAGTATTACTCTCGCAAGTACAACGAAAGCAAGACCCATCATCACAAGAGGGCTCTAGTGCTTACAGCCCGTAAGGCGGTAAGGTTAGTCTTCGCTCTGCTGCGCGATGAAAAACTTTACAATCCATCCGCCAGGAAAGGAGATGTTAGTTTAAGCTAAGGCCGATTTCCTAATTTACATTTATGTTAATTATTACCATGCCGCCTAGGTGATGGTTAGCTTTGCTATGCCCTTTTTTGGGTTTAAATAGCTAAAAAATTTTCAACTTTTTTCGAATCCCCCCTTGACATATTACCGAATTACTTTTTTTCAATTTTAAGTTTAACTTTTAAGAGAACCCCTTTAAAAGAAAGGAAAAATATTTAAACTTCTGTAAAACCCTAAAATTCTCTATTTTTCAGGGTTTTACTTCTTATTTCAAACAGGATTCTCTCCACTTTTGGCCAAAGAAAGGGAATCCTGCATGAAACCTAAACAACTTACCTTCTCATACATATAACTCTATTTCCTTACCTCTACACCAGCCAATTTCTCATAAAACTGTATAATACCACCATGATCCTCTTTTTCCTTGCCTTCTGCCTTTAAAGCTTGCATAATCTCCATTACCTGGCTTGTTAGCAGCACAGGTACCCCAACTTCATGCGCTGTTTCCAAGGCATTCATCAAATCCTTAATGTGCAGTTCAATTCTAAAACCAGGTTTAAAGTTCCTCTGCATAACCATAGGAGCCTTTGCATCAAGCACTGCACTACCAGCCAATCCTCCTCTGATCGCTTGATACACCTTTTCAGGATCTACACCTGCTTTCGTGGCTAATACCAGCGCTTCAGACATGGCCGCAATGTTAAGCGCCACAATTATCTGATTAGCCAGCTTTGTAATATTACCGCTTCCTATTTCTCCCACCAACACAGCCGACGACCCCATACACAGAAGTATATCTTTTACCTGATTAAAGACTTCTTCTGAACCACCTACCATTATTGACAGCGTACCATCTATAGCTTTTGGTTCACCGCCGCTTACAGGAGCATCCAACATTTCTACACCCTTTTCCTTAGCTTTTGCAGCAATCTCCTTAGAAACCAATGGCGCTATAGAACTCATATCAACAATTATTAATCCAGGACGCGCTCCTTCCAATACACCATTCTTACCTAAAATCACTTCTTTAACATGAGGTGAATTGGGTAGCATAGTAATCACTACTTCTACTCTCTCAGCTACATCCTTTGGCGAGAAGCCTTCCTCGGCTCCTGCCTCTACCAGTTCCTTTACTGGTTGTTTATTTATGTCATATACAACCAGATTGTATCCCGCCTTTAAAAGATTCTTAGCCATCGGTTTGCCCATAATACCTAAACCTATAAATCCTATTTTCTTCATCTTATCCACTCCTTTTTACATAAGTTTTATACTAGAACACATCATACTATATTAAACTTTTTACTTTCTCACAAATATTTTCTACACTCAAACCATAATGTACCAGTAATTCTTCATAATTAGAAGCTGACGTACCAAACTTATCCTCTATCGCTACAAATTCCAATGGAACGTTCACTTTTCTTTTACATAACGCCAATGCTATTGCGCTACCTAGCCCTCCTATGATGCTATGCTCCTCTGCTATTACAGCGCCTTTAAAATTCCTAACCTTCTCTACTAAAGTATCAACATCCAATGGTTTTACCGTGCTTACATTCACCACCTCTATCGAAATGCCTTCTCTTTGTAGAATTTCTGCTGCCTCCATAGCCCTGGAGACCATCACACCATTAGCAAATACCACTACATCCTTACCCTCTCTTAAAGTATACATGCGGCCTATTTCATATTCTAAATTTTCAGGCGTATACACCGGTAAATCGTTTCTATTAATACGAATATAAACTGGCCCTTTGTATTTTACCATGGCTTCTACCATTTTCTTAGTCTCAACCGCATCTGCCGGAACCAGTACTACCATGTTAGGTATAGCGCTCATTAACGCAACATCCTCAATTGACTGATGAGTAGAACCATCTCCAAAGTCTGAAAGACCACAGCTTGAACCACATATCTTGACATTAAGTCGAGGAATCGCTATAGCCTGCCTTATCTGGTCATAGGCGCGTCCTGTCGCAAAAACAGCAAATGAATGTATAAATGGGATCTTCCCAACTAACGCTAATCCTGCTGCCGTAGAAGCCATATTCTGCTCAGCAATGCTCATCTCAAAATATCTATCTGGAAAAATCTCCTCAAAAAGACATGAACGTGTCGACTTGCCTAAATCAGCCTCCAACACCACTACATCCTTATTCCTTTTCCCTGCTTCTACTAAAGCCTGTCCATATGCCTCTCTAAGACTTTCCCTTTTCATTACCTTTCATCTCCCTGCATTAACTTCTCAAGCTCTCTTTTTGCAATAAGGTACTGCTCTTCAGTAAGAATCCCGTTGTGAAAAGCTGCATTGTGCTCCGCAAACGAAAATCCTTTTCCCTTTACAGTATGTGCTATTATAACTGTAGGTCGCCCTTTTATATTATTTGCCTCCTTAAGCGCCTCCAGTATCTCCTTTATGGAATGACCATCAATTTCTATTACATGCCACCCAAAGGCTGACCACTTAGGCGCTAAAGGATTACTGTTGAGCCTTTCCTCCACTGGACCCGTTGCTTGTACTCCATTCTTGTCAACAAAAGCCACCAAATTGTCGACTTTATAATGTGATGCTGCCATGGCAGCTTCCCATACTTGACCTTCAGCTAATTCCCCATCGCCCAATATCACATATACTCGGCTTTTTCTACCATCCAAACGAAGTCCTAAAGCCATCCCTAAAGCAATAGATAACCCTTGTCCCAGTGACCCTGTATTGGCTTCCACTCCTGGTGTGGTCTTCATATCGGGATGACCTTGGAGCATACCGCCCAAAGTTTTTACTTTCTTCAGCTCCTCAATCGGAAAATATCCCAATTCAGCTAATGCTGCATATTGGACTAAAGCCGCATGTCCTTTACTCAAAAGAAACCGATCCCTGTTAGGGTCATATGGATTATTGGGATCTATATTCATCCAGTGAAAATAAAGAGTGGCTACAATCTCAGCACAGGAACTGGAACCTCCAAGATGCCCTGCTTTCCCAACGCCTATCATTTCTAATATATAGTATCTCAATTGAAGTGCTTTTCTCTCTAAGTATTTAATTAGCTCGTTGGATTCCATTCATGTTCCCTTCTTCCTTAAAATTTAGATATGAGTTATAAGCTCATTTACTAAGCTTCTATTCAACCAATAGGAGTGAGAAGCACTTTTACAGCTTTTTTTGATTCTATTAATTCAAAACCTTCTTCCCATTTATCTAAAGGTAGCTCATGCGTAATGAGCTTTTCTACGTTTACAGCTTTTTTATCCATTAAAGTGAGACATGTTTCCCAAACATCCCAATTATGACTAAACGTAAAGTTCATGGTAACCGCCTTAGATATAAGTGGATCCAAAGAAAAACCTACAGGATTAGGACCCCAACCTATCTTATTAATTTGTCCACAGGGTCTTACAATATCCATAGAAAGTTTTAACGTAGAAGAAACCCCGGCAGTATCAACAACTATATCAGCACCGTAATGATCTCTCATATTCATAATTACAGACACAGGATCCTCTTTTGAACTATTAATCACAATAGCAGCTCCTAATTCCTTAGCCAATTCCAACCTGAAGTCATCACCCTCTGTACCTATGACTACAATATCAGCAGCCCCCATTAATCGTGCTATTTGTACACATAAAAGTCCTATAGGCCCAGGCCCAATGACAACTACTAAATCGCCTGCCTTGATGTTTGAGTGTTTTACCAGTGAACTATAAGCTACACACAAGGGCTCAGTCAATGCAGCCTCCCTCAAACTTACATTAGGAGGCAATTTATGAAGAATTCTAGCAGGTACTTTTACATACTGAGCAAATGCCCCATCTACATGAAATCCAAAGCCCTTTCTTTCACGACACACATGGTAGTTATTTGTACGGCACAACCTGCAAACCCCACAATAATCTGCATGTGTTTCTGCCGTAATCTTGTCGCCGACTTTAAACCCTTCTACATTGTCCCCTATTTTCTCAATGATTCCAGAAAATTCGTGACCAAGTATGAGCGGCACATTTACTTTATATGTAACCTTATTATGATGCATATGAGGGTCACTACCACATATACCGGCGTATGCTACTCTAACCAACACATCGTTTGGCCCTATATCCGGGATGGGCACCTCTCTCACTTCGGTGGCTCCATCAACATTGTCATACTTAACAACGGCCTTCATGTTAATTTTACCTCCCTGAATAACTATTCTCTCTATAGTATATAGTTCAATAATTATTTGTTGGTTATTTTTATATTCTTTTCAATCTGTGATATTTTTCTAATAGTTTCTTCTATGTGTTCAGCCATAAATTTTTGGGCTCTTTCTACGTCTTTATCTTTTATAGAACTAATTATTTTTTCATGGTAATACAATCCATCACGAGTGCCAAGGTACTGTACTATATAATCCATTGCTACACTTAAAATGTCTCTAATTACATAATTGACTTTAACTATAACTGCATTTCTTGTTATTTCACCTAAAGCTAGATGAAAATTTAAATCTTCTTGTGCAAATTTTTTAACATCGTTCTGTTTTTCCATCATGTTTTTGAATATGTATTCTAATTTACGAATATCCTCCTTAGTAGCTCTTTCAACAACCAGGCTCATAGCAGCAGGTTCAGCCAACTTTCTATATTCCAATATTTGCATTAATTGAGGTATATCTAAGACAAAATAAGGAATTAGACTGTTCATATAACTGTCAACCAATAATTCTTTTACAAAGGTTCCTTCCCCTTGCCTTGTTTCCAATAATCCTAGAGTAATCAGCTGCTGCAATGCTTCCCTTACAGTAACCCTACTAACCTGCAAAAGTGCAGCCAATTCGTTTTCTGAGGGAATTTTTGTACCGGGAAGCCAATTTTTATTTATAATCTGTCTTTTTAATTCTTCCACTACTTGTTCACGTACACTATTTTTCTTTATTGCCCTTACCATATTATACTTCTTCCTCTCTTCTTTCTTAGTATGCTAGTAAGTCATCTTACATCTTATTATAATATATACGACATAAATGAAAAAAATCCTTCTTTTGGACAAAAAATTTTTTCCAACTATAAAACCCACATTTCACATGTTAAAAAATGGGATTTATCTTTTTCGTGTAAATGTCAGGACTAAATCCCAACCATTCTAGCATCTTCAATATCTTTGGTGAAGTATCATTTGGCAAATACAGATCACCATTGAAATATATAACCAATACTGTCTCCAATACCTCAAGTATAGTCCTAACCGATGGTCGAGTCGATTTTTGACCATTAGGCTGAATATAATATTCTCCCCTCTCCCTCAATGCTTTCCTTACTCTGTACTCTAAATAACTCGCTATCAGTAAAACAAGTATAAATACATATCCCAGCGCTTCTACTCGCTCAGGTCTCTTCAAATATACTGGCCCTAAGTACACTGGACTTTTTGAAAACTTAAATGCCTGCTCTATTGAACTTTGCCCTTTATATTCCGCCAGTATCCTCCATCCAGGATATTTCTCTCTATCCATAACTGAAGTAATAAGAACAAATGTCGATTCCATAAATAAGTCTTTCTCACATGCCATATCATCCCTCTCACCTATAGTATGCTTTACATAGTAGCTTACCGTCTCCTCATACCTATCTTCCGTACCAGGCCTCCCTCTTCTATTATACCTCCGAGTAACCTCCTCTTCTATATGAGCTTCTACATTGTAATGCATTGACTTAACTTTCTCCATAAAAACCGCACTCTCCCGCAGTGCATCCTCAACACATGCAAATGCTCTCTTGCCTATACTCTTAGCCTCCTTCTCAAGCTCCCTCTTCTCTTTCTCCCACCTCTTCTGCAATGTCTTTATCTTCTGCTCCCTCAACGAATTTGTATGAACCAATACAAATCGATACGGCTTCCCATCTATAACCTCCACAAATTCATAAATCCTGTATTCTGCTGCATCTTTACGTGAAGACTCACTTAATGTTCCTACTTCTTCCCAATTCACCCCCTGCCATGCCTTCTCTTTCCATTCCGAAACACATGAAAAATTCTCTGGTAAACGTGATATAAACCGTAAACCCTCTAACTGCCTTAACGATTCATATGAAGATACAGTCGCAGAATCCCCCACAAATATAATATCTCTATATTGTTGCCCCTCAAAAAATACCTTCATCTCCTTTATCGCCTCCGGGTTCCATTCCCGGTCCGATTTGTTTCCGGATAAAAGCTGACCCATTACAGGTAGCCCACTCTGCTGTACTGCTGCCCCTATCTTAAATTGCTTAAGGTCAGGCCTATTATCTTTGCTGTAACCGTAGCAGATTATAAAGTCGTCATCCTCATCCCCTTCATACATCCCTTCTACAGAAATAGACGTTGTATCCAAGTGCAGACTCTCTATAGTTAAATTATGAGCCTTTAACATGTTGAGACATATACGGCTCACAAGTTCTTTCATGTTTACGGTATGCAGTTTATCTAAAGCACGAGCAAATGCGTCATCGTTTAATTGTTCCACTGTAATATCGCTACCCTCTAACATGTATTCAAGCTTTTGTTTCCTCCAGTATTCTTCAATTTTCCATAAAGGCTGTCTCCTGTGCATTATGGTTACCACCAATACTTCTATTAAAAATCCCGGTGAAATCTGGGAATTATCCGGTCTCCATTCTACCATATCGTTGACAGTTTCCGCTATTTTTGCAATACGGCACATCTCAAACAATACTGGTATACTGGAGGCATTGTATGCCACAATATTCTTAACATCATTTATATCCATTCACAATCACCCCTGCATCTTTCTACAGGGGATATATATTCGACAAAAAATCCAAAAATCCTTTTGGTAATATATGTAATTTAATTACCTGTTTTTGACATGCGGAGACTCGGATATTGGATCACTTAATAAAAATTTACCCCTTTCATAAAGTATCATAGCAGCCGTACAAATTACTACTTTAGTCATAGAAAAGATGCGAAAAACGCTTTCCTCATTCATGGGCTTTTTTTCCTCTAAATCTGCATAGCCAAAATACCCTTCATATAAAACTTCTCCATTTTTGGCTACAGCACACCCACAACCAGGCAACCCTCTCTTTATAAAACCTTCTAACAACGCGGATAAATCATTAAAATTAGCCATTTTCTCACCCTCTCTTTCCTTATTTATTTACACAATAAAAGTATATTTCTCCCAGGCAAACGAATTTATCGTTTGCCTGGGGCAATTCTGCAATAATTTATTTTATATTGAGTCGCTTAAAATAATGTTTTACCATCAATTTCATTAATTCTGTCGGCCTATTAGGATCCTTACCTGGTTTGTCTCCAAACAGCATTATAAAGGGTTCTTCCTTTGTGTAGGGCCTCCATTCTGGCATAGGTGTACCATCCGCATCTAAACCATTTGGATCTCCTTTTTTCGCAAAATTGGTCCAATAATTACACATCTGTCTCGCTAAATCATAATGCTTGCCCACAAATGGCCTCCAGCATTTCGCTAAAGTCTCAAAAGTAAACCAAAGCTCTGAAGAATGGAATGAACCAGCATCATCCCCTGGAATCTCAGGATCAAAACAATAACAGTATATAGTAGTATCCTTCTTTTCTGCATTATGCTCACACCACATAAGGTTCCCTATCTCAAACATATTAACCGCACCTTTTCTACACATTTCTTCTACATCGTCATTTTCTACTTTGCATAATCTTAAATATTCCTCTGCATCCTCTTGGTATTTCTTATAAGCGTACTCCTTAAATTCTTCTACAGTTTTCGCATTTGGCCTTTCTACAAACTCATTCCCCGTATGACCCATAATTAAAGGAATCTTATGCCATTTCCCTTCTATAATCAGTTTTACTGGATCGTCTACTATATAATAGCCATCCTTCACAAACCCCCACCTAGCTCCAAATGACAGAGATTTTTCAAAAAGTTCCTTTGCATCTATTTTACGAGCCTCATCCAGCGAATTCACACCCAAATATTTAAAAAACTCCTCCCCCATTTTTTCAGCCTCTTCTAATGAAGGATATCCTTGATTAAAGCGTGGTGGAACAAAACCTCCTCCGCTTTGAATAATAGCTTTCTGAAACATCCCCTTACTCACAGGCGAAGTTACATGTGCTGTTACGCTGCCTCCCCCCGCCGATTGCCCAAATATTGTAATGTTGTCTGGATCCCCTCCAAATGCCGCAATATTTCGTTTAACCCAAGCAATCCCTGCCAATTGATCTAGTAACCCAAAATTGGCCTTAGGCCCATCCGGATTTTCTGCCGAAATCTGAGAATGTGCAAAAAAGCCAAATACATTTAAACGATAATTAACACTTACAAATACTATTCCCCTTCGTGCAATACGTTCTCCGTCAAATTCCATTTCTGAAGTATAACCAACCTGCAAACCACCACCAAAAATCCAAACCATCACCGGCAGTTTCTCATCAGGATGTTTTGCAGGCGTCCATATATTCAAATACAAACAATCCTCACTCATGGGAACATTCGGATCTACGTGCCACTCCTTAGTATAAATATTATTAGGGTCCAAACCTGGTGTTTCTTGTATCGAAATAGGAGCAAAAGTATAGGCTTTGTAAACGCCTTCCCAATTTTTACACGGCTGAGGAGGACGCCATCTTAAATCACCCACAGGAGGTGCGGCAAATGGCACTCCTTTAAACACGGTTATCCTTGGATCAGCAGCCGGAAGACCTTCTAATATTCCATTTTCAACAACTACCCTTCTTAACATATCTTATTCCCCTCCCTTATTTTAATGTACGCTCTCGAAAAGTCCGAGAGCTTTATTTATATGTGTTTCAGGACTCAGCCTTTAAGCTTCACCCCTACTTTGTAAACAACTTTCATATCCTAATTTCCATTTATTACAACTTTACTTTCTTAGCTCTTACCCCCAAAA
>NZ_JAFBDW010000011.1 GCF_016908415.1 Caldicoprobacter guelmensis | reverse complement strand
ATCGGAATTTACATATTTCGAGTATTATCCTTTCTAAACCTCTAAATATCAAAGGATTACGCCGTTTTTATTCATTAATTTGCGAAACTTCTGAACATTTAGGGTGCGGTATACCCTTTAAAGCTCTCATCCATGAAAAGTTTTAACCATATTTTTCTTGCTACATTTCTATATTATTCCATAAGGTATAAATTATATACCCTTTCATTAGATGAATCTCTTGACGATGTATGATAAAATATACAAAAGCATGTATCATCAAAAAAAGAGGTGAATGCTTTAATGAAAAAATTTGCAATATTGGTAACGTTGAGCTTGATTCTTAGCTGGATAGTATCGGGATGTTCCAAGCCCAATCCCCAAGAGCCAGCCACTGCTTATTTGGATGCCTGGATGCAGAGCAAGTACGAAGAAATGTACGACCTCCTGTCTGTAGGAACGCAGTCCTCTATTGCAAAGCAGGACTTTATAAACAGGTACACCAACATATTTTCTGCCATCAAATTGTATAAGCTGGAAATTGACGCAGAGGAAATTGTAATTGAAGATAAGCGGGCCTATCTTCCTTTTAAGGCCAAGTTTCACACAAATACGGTGGGAACATTCGAATACCAGTACACTCTTCCATTAGTTTTAGAGGAGAAGCAGTGGAAAATAGAGTGGTCTCCCTCACTGATATTTCCCATCATGCAGGAAGGCGACAAAGTAAGGATTACCCGTCATAGCGCCAAACGAGGTACAATAAGTGACAGGCAAGGGAACTTACTGGCCACTAACGGGCCGGCTTACACAGTAGGGGCTAAGCCATCCGCCATACCCAACATCGAGAGCTTTGCCAAAGCATTGGCACCTCTCATAGAGATGGACGAAGGCTCTATACAAAATATACTCAATCAAAAATGGGTGAAAGATAATCCTGACCTGTTCGTGCCCATCAAAAATTTGCCCTTCAATATATCTGAAGAATATAAAAGCAAGCTGCTCAGCGTAAAAGGAGTTATGCTATCCAGCAAAAGCCATATCACACGCCAGTACCCCATGGAACAGCTGTTTGCTCATGTGACGGGATATGTGCAGCAGATCAGCAAAGAAGAACTTGAAAAAAAAGCGTCCGAAGGATATGATGCAGAAGACCTAATTGGCCGACAGGGTATAGAAGCAGCTCTGGAAGAAGAGCTTAAGGGCCGCAAAGGTTATACCCTTTACATAGAAGACCAATATGGGAAACAAAAGAGCATCATAGCAAAAGTTGAACCTCAAGATGGCAACGATGTCATACTGACAATTGACCCTCTCCTTCAAAAAGCCGCTTATGAGGCGCTAAAAGGTTCCAAAGGTAGCATCATAGCGCTGAATCCAGCTACCGGCGAAATCCTCGCCATGGTAAGCCAACCTTCTTTTGATCCAAATATATTCCCGGTCGGCGTGTTGCCTTCTGAATGGAAGGCCTTATCCCAGGACCCTGACCATCCACTCATAAACAGATGTATACACAGCCTGTATCCTCCCGGATCAACCTTCAAACCCTTCACGGCAGCCATGGCTTTGGAGTCGGGAGTCATCACGCTCCAGACCGTAGTACCCGAAGCCCAAAAAGAGGAGTGGATCCCAAGCCCCAACTGGACGGCTCCTCCCATAAGGCGTGTACCTCACCCACCGGGAGATGTCAACTTGCGCAATGCCATCGTGTGGTCAGACAATATATTTTTTGCATGGACTGGACTGAAGATAGGATATAAAAACTTTGAAACATTTGCCACTAGATATGGATTAGGTCAATCTTTACCTTTTACCTTGCCGGTTAAAAGCTCTCAAATAAAAAATGCCTCTACTTCGTGGAGCGATGCCCTACTTGCTAACACCAGCTACGGACAGGGGGAAATGCTTATAACACCTCTGCAGATGGCCACTATGTATACTGCCTTTTACAACAGCGGTAACATGATGCTTCCCCAGCTTGTAAAGGAAATCCGGACTCCTTCAGGCCAAACCACAGAATCCTTACAGCCTAAACCATGGCTGGAAGGTGTGATACCCAAGCAATATGTGGATACCCTTTTGCCCATGTTGATTGATACAGTAGAAGATCCAACCGGCACGGCCCACAAAGTAAAAATTCCCGAGCTTACCATTGCCGGTAAAACCGGGACAGCACAAGTTAGAGATAAAAGCCAAGAGATAGCATGGTTTATAGGGTTCACCTTAAACACCGAAAAACCTCTACTCGTCTGCGTTGCGCTAGAAGTACCAGCTGGTGAAGGGGATGTAAAGCTGGATATAGCCAAGAGGATGTTCGCTGAATACTACCGGTGAACATCCTCTTTATTCTATCATCTGCCGCACCCTTAGCTGTGCCCCTATACTCTCAGCAATGTTACGGCATTTTTCAATATCCTCCGAAGATAACACATCCACCACCGAAAGCACCACCGTGGGGATTACCTTAACGCACTCTCTGGCAAACTCCAGCACGCCTTCGAAGGCCTCTCTGCCGTAAATTGAATGGCATATAGCATCGTACTGTTCAGCAGTGGGCGCATTAAGGCTTATGGAGATCACATCCACTATCCCTTCAAGCAACGGTACCACATTCCTGCCGTAATACAGATTAGCCTGGCCGTTGGTATTGATTCTCACCTTCCCCCCTTTTTTCTTTATTTCTCGAGCAATCTCTATCAGCTCTTCAAGCCGGAGCATTGGCTCTCCAAAACCACAAAACACTATTTCGCTGTACTGAGTAGGGTCTCCTATCTGTTGTAATACCTCCTCAACCGTAGGTTCCCTATCAAGCCATAGGTTATACTCTCCCATACCATCGCGGGTATTTCGTATACAAAAATCACAGCAGTTGGTGCACCGATTGGTCAAATTGACGTACAAGGCATCCCCTAGCCTGTAAACATAGGTGTCCATTCTTCCATCTCCTTTTTTTAAGCCTAATCACCATACTCAATTTTTAAACACAATCACTTTATTTTAAATAGCTTTTTTGCATTATCCAAGGTAATATTCGCAATCTCCTCAAGAGCCATGCCCCGAATTTCTGCAATCTTTTCAGCCACCAGCCTTACATATGCAGGATTGTTACGCCTGCCACGATAAGGAGTAGGTGCCAAGTATGGACTATCGGTTTCAATTACCAGTCTGTCTAGAGGAACCTTTTGAGCTATCTCCACTGGCCGTTTGGCGTTTTTAAAAGTGACAGGGCCGCCTAAAGAAATATAAAGCCCAAGGTCCATAAAATACTTGGCCATCTCCCAGCTGCCTGAATAACAGTGCATCACCCCACCCAGTATCTTATCCTTTTTGGCTTTAAGTATATCCAGCACATCCGCATGGGCATCCCTATCGTGTATGATTATAGGAAGCCGCATATTGTAAGCTAGGTCTATCTGCCAGTCAAACCATTCCTTTTGCAGCTCCCTAGGCGAAAAATCGTAATAATAGTCCAGACCCACCTCGCCCACTGCCACAACCTTATCCCTTTTAGCCATGGCCTCAATAGCATCCAAAGCCTCTCTGTTCATCTGGGCTACCTCGTGGGGATGAATCCCCACAGCAGCATATATAAAAGGATACTGCGTAGCCAGCTCCACCGACATACGGGAAGCTTCAAGGGTGGAGCCTACATTTACAACGTAGGCCACACCCTTTTCTGGCAACTCCCTTATCAGCTGATCCCTATCCTCATCAAACATTTCATCCTCAAGGTGTGCATGGGTATCAAAAAGCATCTTTCTCCCCTCGACCTTTATTTTATGGCTTTCATATACCCCTAACTTATTTTAGAACCACTTGCTATGTCCTGATCCACCGTAAGCAGTGCCAAGTTCCCTCTTTCGTCAGTGGCAGCCAGTATCATGCCTTCAGACTCTATTCCCATAAGCTTGGCAGGCTTTAAATTAGCCAGCAATATGACCTTCTTGCCCACCAGCTCCTCTGGCGTATAATACTTGGCAATCCCCGATACAACCTGGCGCCTCTCATCCCCTACCTCTAGGATCAGCTTCAACAGCTTGTTGCTCTTTTCAACCCTTTCAGCGCTCGCAACCCTGGCCACCCTGATGTCCAGCTTTACAAAGTCATCAATGCTAATCTGGCCATCTGCCTGTCTTTTATCATCCGAGTTCAGTCGATGTCCCTGCTGCCCATCCTCTCCCCCAGCCTGTACCGTATCCTGGGCAGTGCGGGTTGCCCCTTCGCTCTGACTGGCCTGCTTCATTCTCTGCTGTATCTCTTCTAGCTCCTTAAGCTCCTTCTCAATGTCCAATCTAGGGAATATGACCTCACCGCGCTGTACCCTGGTTCCTGGCGGCAGCTTTCCAAACTGAGATAAACTTTCCCAAGTGGTAAGGCTTTCATCCTTTATCCCAAGCTGCTCACGGATTTTATGGGGCGTTCTGGTCATAAACGGGCTGATCAACACCGATATCATACGGAGGCATTCAGCCAGGTTATAAAGCACAGTACCCAGTCGCTCACGCTTATCCGAGTCCTTAGCCAAAATCCACGGAGTGGTTTCATCAATATATTTGTTGGCTCTGCCAATCAGCTTCCATATTTCAGCCAAAGCATTGCTGTACTCAAAACGGTTCATCAATTGCTCTACCGCTGACGGAGTAGAAAGAGCCAGTTGCCTTAAATCCACATCAACGTCCTGGAACTCTCCCGGCTGTGGTACCAAACCATCAAAATATCTGTCTATCATAGCTATGGTGCGGCTGACCAGATTACCCAAATCGTTTACAAGGTCCGAATTTATCCTGTTAATCAAAGCCTCATTGGAAAAGACCCCATCAGCGCCAAAGGGCACCTCTCTAAGCAGGAAGTAGCGTATAGCATCCACACCATAACGCTCAACTAGCACCACCGGGTCCACCACATTGCCTTTGGACTTAGACATCTTACCCCCTTCCAACACCAGCCAACCATGGCCAAACACCTGCTTGGGCAGTGGCTCTCCTAGAGCCAGTAGCATTATAGGCCATATAATGGTATGGAACCTTACGATCTCCTTACCCACCAGATGTACATCAGCCGGCCAATACTTCTTGTATCTCTCATCATTCTCAGTCATGTAGCCTAAGGCAGTAAGATAGTTGGAAAGGGCATCAATCCACACATATATCACATGCTTGTCATCAAACGGCACAGGGATACCCCACTTGAAGGAAGTACGTGATACGCACAAGTCCTCTAATCCCGGACGCAAAAAATTGTTGAGCATCTCGTTTTTCCGCGAAGGCGGCTGTATAAACTCGTCATGGGCTTCGATATACTCTATAAGCTGTTGCTGATACTTAGACAATTTGAAGAAATAAGCCTCTTCCTTTACCAGCTCCACCTTTCGGCCACAATCCGGACACTTGCCGTCCACCAGCTGCCTCTCAGTCCAAAACGATTCGCAGGGGGTACAGTACCAACCTTGGTATTCACCCTTGTAGATATCCCCCTGGTCATATAACTTTTTAAATATTTTTTGTACCACCTTTTCATGCCGCTCTTCAGTAGTGCGGATAAAATCATCGTAGGATATATCCATCAGCTTCCACAAGTCCTTAATGCTGGCCACTATGTTATCTACATATTCCTTAGGTGTTACCCCCTTTTCTCTAGCCAACCGCTCTATTTTTTGCCCGTGTTCATCGGTCCCAGTCAAAAACATGACGTCATAACCGGTAAGCCTCTTAAATCGAGCCATAGCGTCAGCCGCCACCGTAGTATAGGCATGTCCAATATGCAGCTTGTCACTGGGATAGTATATAGGAGTAGTGATATAGAAAGTCTTTTTGTCAGCCATAGTTTACCCCTCCTCTTTTTTTGCTGTTAAACTTTCTGCCATACCCCTCTATCCAATAACCAAAATACAACCACACCAATCAACTAAAACACAAAAACCCCTCGCTCCAACATAGGGGCGAGGGGTAACCTTCGCGGTACCACCCTATTTCTTTTTCGCCTCGCGGCGAAAAACTCTATCGGTGACCATCATCACCTGCATCTATAACGGGACCTCCCGTAGCGGCCTACTAGCTACTTCGACCGCTCCGCTCCAGGGCCATGTTCAACAGGGGCCACTACCACCGGCTTTCACCTGCCCCGGCTCTCTAAAGGCGGGCCATCCCTGCCTACTCTTCCCTTCATCGCGTTTACAAGTTCAAAATTACTATACTATGATGTTATCCATTGTGTCAAGTATTATTCAGATATTTCCCAAAACATTTTGCTTTTACAACCAAGCGGTTGTGAATAGCTTTTATTCATTCGGCAGTTCTGCTTTAGATTTGACTGATATGGCATATTCCGAGGGACTCATATCGGTGATTTTTTTAAATACGTGAGAAAAATAATGGACTGAACTGAAACCCAATTTCTCAGCTATTTCAGAAAAATTATAGTTCTCTTCCCTTATAAGCTCTTTGGCTCTTTCAATCTTCATTCGCCTAAAATACTGCATAACACCTGTATGCATCTTTTCCCTAAATAAGCTTTTTATCCTGCTACGGCTCAAGGAAAACTCCCTACAAAAATCGTCCACAGTAAGGTTTTTTTCAATATTCTGTGTCATAAAGCATATCATACGGTTTACCAAATCATCCTCTGCCCGACGCCTAGTCAAAGAAGAAATGCGCTCCTGCCTCTTTACTACGGTATTATTCCTTATAAGCGTTATAAGCAAAAGCTCAAGATATATCTTTATAAGTTGTTGAGCCCCAAACAGTTCATTATCCCGTTTATCATTAACGGTAATAAACTCATTAAGCTTCTTATTAAAACAATTGGCACGCTCCTTTATAAGTTTAGCCAGTATAGCTTTTTCCTCATCTCCTGCTTTGAGTATCTTGTTTTCAAAAAATTTCATAGCAGGACTGTTGCACACAAATGATACCACTATTAAATTCGGAGCTATTTTGCCATTGGCCCATACGCTATGAAACTCATTGGGCTTGTGGAATATCATCTCCCCTTGCTCTAACTGGTAGCCCTCTGTATCAGCCATCACTTCCACCTGGCCTTTATCCACATAGAGGAATTCCCAAAAATCATGGCTTTCCCCTTCGAACACAAAATCCTTGGCGTACTCAAAATAAAATAGGCTCACAATTTCGTTTATCTCTATAACGCTGTTTAGGGGTATTTTAGGGTATTCCACTTTTCTATTTACGGACAAGGCAATATATTCTCCTTTCTAAACAAGAGTGTCCGATATTATAAAAAATTAGCCTTTTTTCGCAAAGAAAAACAACCATTTCTGATATATAATCTAAGATGTGAAAACCTGTTCCATCTCTATATAGAAATCCATATATGAATTTTAACAAAATCTCATTCTTAAATCAATAAAGGAAGGAGGTCAAGCTTAATATGAAAAAAGGTATAAACGTCTGGTCATTTAAAAAAGGCATGACGGTAGCCGAATGCATGGCCATGGCTAAAGATGCCGGATTTGAAGGCATCGAACTTAGCCTGGATGAGGAAGGCGAAGTCAGTTTAAACAGCAGCGAAAAGGATATTTTAAGAATCAAAAAGATAGCACAAGACACCGGCATCGAAATAGCCAGCCTTGCAACTGGCTTATACTGGACATATCCCGTTAGCAGTTCAGACCCTAAAATCAGGCAAAAATCCAAAGACATAGTAAAAAAACAGTTGGAAACGGCAGCTTTACTTGGAACAGACGGTATTCTGGTGGTGCCGGGCATGGTAGCAGGGCTTTCACCCGACAGCGAAGTAGTACAATATGATATAGCTTATGAGCGAGCCTTAGAAGCCTTTATGGAACTTAAAGAAGAGGCAGAAGCCATCAAAGTCAGTATATGCCTTGAAAATGTATGGAACAAATTCCTGTTATCACCCTTGGAGATGAGGGACTTCATCGATAAAATCAATAGCCCATATGTGGGAATTTATCTGGATGTAGGCAATATCATATATACGGGATATCCCGAACATTGGATAAGGATCCTGGGCAAACGCATCAAAAAAGTACACTTTAAGGATTTCAGGAGAAGGGTTGGTACGCTGGAAGGGTTTGTAGACCTCCTGGCCGGAGACGTAAACTTCCCCGAAGTAATGCAGGCCTTTAAAGAAGTAGGCTATGACGATTATGTTATCGCTGAGATGATACCTAATTACACTCATTATACTAATCAGATAATATACAATACATCTAAATCCATGGATAGAATTTTGGGAAGATAAAAATAAAAGGAGGAGATATATATGGTAAAGGTAGGCCTTATAGGCATAGGATTTATGGGAAGAGGCCATTTGGATAACTATATAAGGCTTGAAGCTGAGGGGTTCCCGGTCAAGCTGGTAGCCATATGTGACATAGACAAAGACAAGTTTGAAAATAAATTCTTACCCGGTAACATCGATGTGGGCAACAAAAAATACGACTTTTCAAAGTACAACCTGTACACGGACATAGACGAAATGCTTGAAAAGGAAGAGCTGGACTATGTAGATATCACTTTACCTACTTACCTACATGCCGAGGTAGCCATAAAAGCTCTCAACAAAGGAATACACGTACTGTGTGAAAAGCCCATGGCTCTTACCGTGGACGAATGTAAGGCCATGATAGAAGCTGCCGAGAGAAATAACAAAAAGCTGATGATTGCCCAATGCCTGCGTTTCTGGCCAGAATATGAGTACCTCAAAGAATGCGTGGAGACCAACAGGTTCGGGAAAGTAGTTGCTGGATACTTCTTCCGCGGTGGCGGGACCCCTAAGTGGTCGTATCAGAACTGGTTGCTGCAAAAGGAGAAAAGCGGCGGAGCAATTTTAGATCAGCACATCCATGATGTAGATATGATAAACTGGCTATTCGGCACGCCTAAAGCGGTCTCCACAATAGCAAAAAATGTCATTCCAGGTAGCGGGTATGATATCGTATCCACTCGATACATCTATGAAGACGGCAAAGTAATAACAGCCGAAGACGACTGGGTACTAAACGGTGAGTATGGCTTTAGCATGTTATACAGAGTAAACTTTGAAAAAGGCAACGTGATATACGAAAAAGGCATTCTCAAGGTTAATCCTAATGACAGCAAATCTTTCACACCTGACCTGCCGAAAGAAAATGGCTATTACCGAGAAATAAAGTACTTTATAAACGCACTAATCAACGATACCCCTATCGAGGTAGCCTCACCATACAGCACCATGGAGACCATACGCATCGCCCGAGCTGAAATAGAATCAGCTGACAACGGCGGCAAATTTATAGAGCTGTAAATTGAAATCTAATAACCGCGGATACCAGATGACAAAATTCTGGTAGATGAAGCGGATCTTTTTAATTTACATCTAAAGTTGATAAATCACCAAACAAAAAAGGGAGTGAAGTTGATTGTATAACCTTGATATAGGCGTTATCATATCTCTGGAGAAATTACTCCAAAATGGGGTAGAAGAACTAGAAGAACTCGGCCTTCATAGTTGTCAGATAAACGCATGGAATGTAGACATACTAACTGAAGAAAATGCAAACAGGTTAAAAGAGATAGTGGGGGACAAGATAAAAATAACTAGCGTATGGGTAGGATGGCCAGGACCAAAGGTATGGAATTTTATTGATGGTCCCTTAACTCTAGGATTGGTGCCAAAGGAATACAGATACATTAGGATGGAAGCACTGAAACGAGGAGCAGATTTTGCCAGCATGCTTGGAGTTAACGACATCGTCACCCATGTAGGATTTATCCCCGAAAACCCATCTACATCGGAGTACCGTGAAACTATAATTGCAGTAAGGGAAGTGGCTTCTTACTGCAAGAACTTAAACATATATTTCAACTTTGAAACAGGGCAAGAGACTCCCATTACCTTGGTTCGAACTATAGAAGATGTGGGGCTAGATAACCTTGGAATAAACCTCGACCCAGCTAATTTATTACTTTACGGCAAAGCCAATCCTATAGATGCCGTGGATATATTTAAAGACCTCGTAAGGGGTGTACACGTAAAAGACGGTAGGTATCCAACCAATGGAAGGCAGTTGGGCCAAGAGACACCGGTGGGAGAAGGCATGGTTAATTTCCCTTTATTAATAGAAAAGCTTATAAAGTATAATTATAAAGGACCATTAATCATAGAGAGAGAAATATCCGGCCCCAAACAAAAGGAAGATATTTTAAAAGCAAAAAATGTTCTTCTTGAAATTCTAAATAAGTATTAAAATCTCAATTCAAGGCAAATTAAAGGGCTATGCTGAGTCCAGAGCATAGCCCTTTAATTTGTGAAACGCTCTACCTTCATTATGAGGATTATATTAAGTAAAGGCACATAAAAACAGCTCTTTTTATACAATATTTAAAACCCTTATAACTCCTTCTCGATATACAGGAATAGTTGGTAACAGGTTTAACTGAATACAATAATCTACATCGGCTTCAAAACCAGCCTTTACCAAATTTTTATAATGGTACGTATGCTTTAATATTTCTTTTAGATCCTGCTTATGGATAGAATACATTTGCAGGCATACCAAACCCAAATCATCCATATCTAGTGGCTTTCCCGTATTTTGAAGCGCATCAATCATTGCACCTACCGCTAGAATATCATCTAACGAGAACTTTCCGTCAGTCCCCGCACATATAAAAGCCACATTTTCTTCTTTTTGCCCAATATATCGGGCTACAGCTGCTGCGTTTAAAAATCCTCCAATGATAACTTCCTTTGCTTCATTGGCTTTTCTTATAGCTCTAGTACCGTTGGTAGTGGTTATAAGTACAGTACGCCCTTCCACCACATCGCGGGTATACTCATACGGAGAATTTGAAAGGTCAAACCCCTCTATCTTTTGAGCGTTTCTTTCCCCACCTAATAAAAAGGTACCCTTTTCATAATTCTTAGATAGATTTATGGCTTCTTCAATGTCAATTAGCGGAATGACCTCCCTACAACCATTATGTAAAGCAGTAATGATGGTACTGCTGGCACGAAGTACATCCACGACAACAGCTATGCGCTCTTTAAGCTCTTTTTCTTGCACACTGTTTGGCAATGCATATACGTCTATTTTCATAAGTAACCCTGATACCCTCCGATCAAAATAGAATTTGATACCATCTCATGAATTGATTTTAAGGCTAAAAGGCTTTATTTGTCAACTTCCATTTAGACAAATTTTACAAAAATTAGTTTATCTACCAAACACTATAGTGCATACCACAACGGAAGCGATAAGGCCTACTATTTCAGCCAATAAAGCAGCCCAGAGAGTATATCGAATTTTTTTTATACCCACAGCCCCAAAATAAATTGAAAGGGTATAAAATATGGTTTCAGTAGAACCCATGACGGTAGAGGCTACACGGCCAATAAACGAATCTGGACCATATACCTTAAATATCTCAGCCAATATTCCAGTTGAAGCTATACCCGATATAGGGCGCATGATTACAAGAGGAAGTATCTGTGCTGGGACACCCAAAAGCTCAGTAACAGGGCTTATAAAGCTTACAAGAATACCCATACTCCCAGAGGCTCTGAAAATGCCTATTGCCACAAACATGGCAACCATATATGGTAACACCTTGACAGCAGTAGTAAACCCCTCTTTGGCTCCTTCTACAAACGATTCATATACATTTACGCCCTTTAAATGCCCATATACCAACACAATAAATATAAAAGCAGGAATTGCAAAAGAAGATATTATATCCATGATATTTGCCATCTTTCACTTATACCCTCACTTTTCAATAATATCTCTGTAGCACTTTGGCAGCTATAATTCCAGCCATTGTTGAGCAGACAGTAGCTATAAATGCAGTACCTATAATCTCAGTTGGATTGCTGGAACCCGCAGCACTACGCAAAGCCACCACTGTAGTTGGTATGAGCTGAACAGACGATGTATTTATAATTAAAAACATACACATGGCGTCAGTTGCCTCTTCCTTATGAGGATTGAGGTCTTGAAGCTCCTTCATAGCCTTTATCCCCAAAGGAGTAGCCGCATTTCCCAACCCCAGCATATTGGCAATGATATTCATGGTCATGGCTCCTATAGCCGGATGCCTGGCTGGCACATCGGTAAATAAAAATCGCATCATACCCTGCATCTTCTTTGAGATTTTATTGACCAACCCGGCCTCTTCTGCTACCCTCATAAGGCCTAGC
The DNA here is from genome assembly GCF_016908415.1 of Caldicoprobacter guelmensis. Taxonomy (NCBI): domain Bacteria; kingdom Bacillati; phylum Bacillota; class Clostridia; order Caldicoprobacterales; family Caldicoprobacteraceae; genus Caldicoprobacter; species Caldicoprobacter guelmensis. Next base: position 13,821 of record NZ_JAFBDW010000011.1, on the reverse strand, counting down.
CATAAGGCATAGACGCCTATCAATCCAAAACATAACTCCACCGCGTATTTAGCATTATCCAAAGCTGCCTGCGTAACCTCAGCTACCTTTCCGTTGAATACGGCTATTACCAGTCCTATCAAAATGAAGAGTATCCAGATAACATTGACCATAATGCTTCACCTTTCAAGCAGCGTTTTTTGTTTATTCATATGATACTGCCTTCAACAATATAACATTATATTTTTCATATTTTTTACAGCAAACCTATTGACTTTTATTGGTATTATTGGTAATATGAATTATGTGGTTGTTGTCGAATTTTGTTTAGGGAGGAGGGGATGGTATGAAATCCACGGGTATTGTGAGAAAAGTGGACGAATTGGGAAGAGTTGTATTGCCCATTGAGCTGCGTAGGACTCTGGGCATAGACAAAAAAGACGCCTTAGAGATTTACGTAGACGATGAACACATTATATTGAAGAAATATGAACCTGCCTGCATTTTTTGTGATAGTGCAAAAGATATACAAACTTACAAGGGCAAGAACATATGCAAAGAGTGCCTGGCTGAGCTGCGCAAACTCTCTGAATGATGCCTTTCCCAGGCACTGTTTTTTTTCCGATGACAAATAAAATTTACACGTCTAGAGAATGTTTATATACCTCGTTTTTCGGCAAACCACGCGCTTTAGCCACCAGTTTTATCGCTTCCTTTTTATTAAAGCCCTGAGCCATATACTGTCTTATATGCTCCTGCACGGATATATGCTCCCACTCGTTGTCTTGTACATCCTGACACACACATCCCTCTAAAATTAGCACTATTTCACCTTTAGGAGGATACTCCTTAAAATGCTGTAGCATATGTTCTAGATTTGAAATAAGAACCTCTTCATGAATTTTTGTCAGCTCTCTCACCACAGCAATCTTTCTGTTGCCTAGCTTATCAAGCATATCCTTTAGAGTGGTAACCAGCCTGTGGGGCGCTTCATACAAAATCACAGTGCGCTGTTCCCTTTTTAACTCTTCCAGCCTTATTTCCCTATCCTTTTTTCCCCGTGGTAAAAACCCCTCAAAAACAAAACGGCTGGTATCCATCCCCGACAGTACCAGCGCTGTAATAGATGCTGAAGGACCAGGCAAAACCGTTACAGGTATACCCTTTTCTCTGGCTAGGCAAACCAGAGGTATTCCTGGATCAGATATGCCCGGCATACCCGAATCAGATACCAGAGCTACACTATAGCCCCCCATGAGGAGCTCAATTATCTTCTCCCCACTTTCTCGCTGATTGTGCTCATGATAACTTATAAGCGGCTTTGAAATGCCATAGTGGTTCAAAAGCTTCAAAGTATGCCTGGTATCCTCAGCGGCGATATAATCCACTTCCCTGAGAATACGGAGAGCTCTTAAAGTTATATCCTCTAAATTTCCTATCGGCGTTGCACAGATATAGAGCGTACCTGTAGTCGGCAAAACAATCGCCCCTTACCCAAGTGGTATAAAAATTGTCATCTTTCCATTGTCCTTATTGCCTTAACGGCAAGCTCCATTTCTTGTTGACCCGAAAAAGCTCCTATCTTAAGATAGCGAACAATCCCTTCTTTGTCAATAATATAATTGGCGGGTACTCCAGCTTGATAATAAATCCGCCAACCCTCATCATCCCTATCTAGCAATACAGGGAAAGTATAGCCATATTTCTTAATAAAATCTTTAACCTTTTTTTCGGCGGCTTTATCGTCAGTTCCACCTCTAAGCTCTACAGAAGTTGAGTTCACTGCCAAAACGACCACATCCTCATCCTTGTATTTTGCATAGAATTCCTCCATATGAGGCATTTCGGCCTGGCAGGGTGGACACCAAGTAGCCCAAAAATTCAGAAATATGATTTTCCCTTTATAATCCGATAGCTTCACTTTGTTGCCGTTTAAATCTTCAACTTCAAAATCTTCCATAGGCTTATTTATCTCGTAAAAGCCGTATTCTTCCTTCAAAATATCCTGGAGTGACACCCTTTCCTGACCATTATCCTGTCTAAGCTCCTCATCTCTCTTATTCAGAGATCCAGGAGTTTGGCTTTTTGGCATCTCACGAGGTACCTCTTTTGATGTTTCACATCCACTTATAAACACTCCAAATACCAGCAAAAAGACAAAAGCTTTAACAATCTTACCCATAGCTTTCAAACCATCCCTTTCTTAAAAGAAGGCTAATCTGTTAAAAAATATTAATAACCCTATTATGATGAGGAGTCCTCCACTAATCCAGCGTATTACATCCATGTATTTATATACCTTCTTGACGGGCTTCCATAGCACCCGTATCCCCAACGCTAATACCATAAAAGGCAATCCCAATCCTAGGCTATAAATTGCTAACAAACCTATTCCCTCTCCAATCGTGTGGGCCTGGCTGGCCATGACAAGCGCGGATGCAAGCATTGGACCTACACACGGCGTCCATCCAAAACCAAACCCCATACCCATGAGTATCGAAGTAACAAACCCCGGGCCACCGATGCCGATATTAAATCTTTTTTCATAATTCAAAAAGGGAATAGGGATAAGCCCTACATGGAACAAGCCAAAAAGCACAATTAGCACCCCGCTTATCCTCCGTATAACATCCCTGTACTCTACCAAAAATCGTCCAAAGGAGCTTGCCACAGCACCCATGCTGATGAACACAATAGAAAAGCCTGCTACAAACAAAAAAGCATTTAACACGCCTTTATAGTAGGCTTTAGAAGGCTCTTTAAATAGATTTTCAATGCTTTGTCCCGTCAAATAAGCCAGGTATACTGGAATAAGGGGCAAAACGCACGGGGACAAAAATGACGCCACCCCTTCTACAAAAACCATAGAAACAAAAGCCAAATCTTTCACCCACACTCCCCCTCGTTTTATTTTATTAATATCCTTTTATCTCAATTTAAAACATTATGTTATTTTTATATTAAAATTATACGATATAGCTTTTCGTTTACATTTTTAAGTATAACACACCAGCACATTTATTTACGGTATTATAGTTTTTTAATAAATTCTTAAATTTTACGGTTCAATATTGACTTGTAAAACAATTTGTAGAATAATGTTAGATGCTATACAAATAAGCTCAATGGGGGTATTTAAATGAGAAAATTTTTTATAGCTGCATTATCTATATTGCTCGTTTTGCTAATAGCCTCGGCTACTTATATCTATATATTGCTTGAGCAAATTGAAGGTAACTCTTTGGTAGATTCTTCGGACTCATCAAACTCTTCCAATTCACCAAATTCCCCAGAAAAATTGACTCCGGAAGATTTGGGGATCTCTGAAACGGCTCCTAAAGCAAGCGAAACCGGGGTAATTAATATACTATTGTTTGGTTTGGATACAAGAGAAAAAGATCAAATATCGCGCTCGGACACAATAATGATTGCTACCATTGACAAGAAAAACCAGGTTATTAAGCTTACTTCTCTAATGCGCGATATGTACCTACCCATCCCCGGTAAAAGCAAAAACAGGATAAATACGGCTTACATCTTTGGCGGTCCTGCCCTTGCCATTAAAACCGTAAACACCAACTTTGACTTAGATATACGCTATTATGTTACAGTGGACTTTTTTGGCCTGGAAAAGATCATCGACCAGGTAGGCGGAATACCAATAGATGTAAAAAAACAGGAGATCCCTTATATCAACTCCTGCATAGCAGAGCTCAATAGCTTAAACAAGAATACCAAGCCTGTTCCCATGCTGACACAGCCCGGCTTGCAAACATTAAACGGTAGACAAGCGGTTGCCTACGCTCGAGTGCGAAAAGTGGGAAATGCTGACTTTGAGAGAACCGAAAGACAAAGACGGGTATTGATAGAATTATTCAAAAAGGCAAAAAATTTAAGCCCTCTAAAATTACCGGGTCTGATAAGTGCTACGCTACCTTATGTAGAGACAAACCTACCAAAGACAGAAATACTGAGCTTAGGGATATCGGTCTTAGGGTTTAAAAATAAAGATATATTGCAATATAGAATACCTGCTGATGGCACTTTTAAATCTCAGTATATAGACGGCATGGCTGTGCTGGTACCGGATCTGGAAAAGAATAAAGCGCTTCTCCATGATTTCATCTATGGCGATGGTACAAACAGCCAGGACATCGGCAATGATTATGCCGATATCGAGTAAAAAAAGAAAGCGCGGAAACAAAATCCCGCGCTTTTTTAGCTTATAAAGCCTCATACCTTAAAACTTGAGATAATCCCCCGAAACATACCCTGTTAGAGTACCATAACTGACCTTATACCAAGAACCCTCCTTTTGAAGAATGGTTACCCTTGAATTTATCTTTATAACACCAATTTTAGCATAATTAATACCTGGACCAGTCCTTACGTTGAGCCATGTAGCTGTCACTAATGCAGTATTTGGGAAGCGTCTATCATCGCCTTCTCGAGAAGTTACAGCATTTGAAACCTTTACATAAGCGCTATGCACGTACCCTGTCGTATTACCAAATTTTATTTTATACCACACGCCGCTCTGACCCAAAATAGTCACCTGGCTGTTACGATTTAAAAAGCCAATCCTATTATAGTTTGTCCCCGGACCTGACCGCACATTCAGTCCATTGACAGTAACAATCCCAGTAGAAATTTGCTGTGCCCCTCTAGAAGCTACATCTCCGGAAATCAGCTCTATATAATCCCCATGAACATATCCGACCGTACTGCCATATTTGATTTTGTACCAAGCACCTGCTTTCTCCAAAATATCCACCTTTGCATTTCTGGTAAGTTTTCCAATCACACTAAAACCTGTTCCTGCTCCCGAACGAACATTAAGAGTAGTAGTTGTCACCGTTCCTTGCGCTATCACATTACCGTTATTGCTACTAGGGAGTGCACTGCCCTCACTTGGAAGTTGAGCACTTGAGCTTTCCAGCCTTATATAATCGCCGTGTACATACCCTATAAGGCCATTGTACTCTATCTTATACCATTCCCCGGATTTTTCTAGCACGATCAGCTTATTCCCTTTGACTACCATCCCTATCTTATGATTTTTTGTGCTGGGGCCACTACGCACGTTCAATGTACTGGCAGTTACAACAGCGTATTTTCTTTCATTATTTGGAGGCACAGGTGGATCAACAGGCGGTTGCTGTCCTTGATCGCCTCCTGACGAGGAACCTGATGGCTGCTGTGCGTTCTCTAGTATAACATAATCCCTATGAACATAGCCCTGGAGGTTGCCTGCCTTTACCTCATACCAATCCCCTACTTCGCGCAATATTTGTACACGAGTGTTGGGCGCCAACCCTCCTATGCGCTTGTATTGTGTACCAGGCCCCTGCCTTATATTTAAGGATGTGGTTACCTTGACAGTACCATATATAGCCCGGGATTGCTCGTTCCCACCGCCATTGGAAGGCTGTTGACCATTATTTCCGCTGTTCGAAGGTTGGGGGTCCTGCCTCTCACCACCCCTTGATGGCATATCCGAAAGGGTAGGAGGAGAAATATTAATAACTTCAATTGAGGCTTCTGGATAATAGAAGTTTAAAATTTCTTTATAACTCTTATTTTGCTCTGCCATAGCCTTGGCACCAAATTGACTCATACCAACGCCATGACCAAATCCCAAACCCCATATGACATAATATTCTCGCCCAGGTTTTTCCACATTTCTTAACTCAAGCCCTGTTATATATAAGCTCCTCATTATAGAAGTTCCTATCAAAGACCTCATATCCTTGGTCTGCATTCTCACATCTGCTGTCTCAAGCTTTATCTTGCCCTGTTCATCCATAACATAACCATCCATACCTTTTGAAAAAAATGAAAGTTTAAAATTGACTTCTTTCTTCCTCTTACCTTCAGTCTCCCCCTCAAACAGAATTTCATCTATACTCACAATTTTAACATCTAAAGCACCTGTGCTTTTTTTGATTTTCTCCTTCAAGCCATCTATAAAACTTTTATAACTGCTTATATCCTTCTCAACGATAGAATCCCACCAACTGTTAGGATTGGCTAAATCGATATTGTTTACATCTATCTGCGTTTTATAAATATTAAAACTCCATTGACTCTTAGGGTCATAAGGGTCTTGCTTAGCCGAAAGAGGCACAAACCCTTTTGGCACGCTTGAAAAGACCTCATATCCTGCTTCTATCCATCCTCCATTGCTAGACGAATAGTATGTCGTTAAAAAATTTCCATTATACTTGAGTATCATCCTGGAAGTTTCATCTACTGCTCTTATGCAATTTCCAAAATTAGGATTATAGCCTCTGTATACTTGGTCAGCCTGCGTGTCAACAACATCATAAGGTGCTGAAGCAGATTTTTTGCATCGCACAGCATATGTACGCGCAGCTACAGCCTGAGCTTTAAGGGCTTCTAAAGGCCATATATTATTCATCTCATAGGGCACAACGCCATACAAATAGGTTTCAAGGTATACATGATTGGTAAGCCTGATATACCCTCCCTCTAAGCTCACCACCATATCGCCTTTGTAATTAGTCCACCCATATGATGGATTAAGCACGCCCAGTGCATCCGAGTCTCCACCTTTGTGCTGCTTAAAAGTAAAGCTAGATCCCAATGTATAAACCTGACTTTCTCCTCTGAGTACCAGGTTCCCATCCTGTATGGCTATCTCGTACTCCTTTCCCCTCTCAAGATAAATATCCTTATTCTCGGGTATGCTGTAATTCCCATTAACCCTAACCTTCACGCTGACAGGATTTCCCATGGAAGCTAGCCGCACACGAACAATGCTGTAATCGGTATCCCCCTGGGCCACAGGTACAGTCCCTATAAAGAAAATTCCTACAGCTAGTCCAACAAGCAGTGCCAAAATTCTGCGATACATAGCTATATCACTCCCAGAAGTTTTATGGTTATACATACCTACTTATGCTGCTATATAAATAATTCGGCATAAATTGTCAAATTCCTGCTAGTGCATAAAATTTATTGCATGAAAAAAGAACCTAATCGGAAAGATCAGGTTCTTTTTTACTCAAAAATAAAAATTATACACCTTTTTACTCCTGCTGAGGAGCGCCCACTGGACAAACATCGGCACACGCACCACACTCTATACAAGCATCCGGATCTATGACGTAGATGTCATCACCCTCGGAGATGGCATCCACCGGACACTCGGACTGGCAAGCACCGCAAGCAATGCATTCTTCAGTAATCTTATACGCCATCCACCCTCACCTCCTTACATTGAAACCCCACAACAAACACCTCTTCTATTCTATCACCAATAACCAAAATTGCAATATTTTTTTCACTCATCCAGAAGAGACCTCATCTCTTCATCCATACTTAAATCCTCCTGCATCTCCCCTATTTCTTCCCTATCCTCATCAGATTGGTCCTTGTTCAGTAATTCCACTTCATCAGGGGAATATTCCCTAACCTCTACAGTACCATCCTCTTGAATCAGCTTTACTCTAACCTTTTCAGACAACACGTTTACATCCACCACAATGCCTTTACCATCAGGCGTCAAAACCTCTTTATTTACCTTAGGCATACGCTTCAATACATTCTCATAGAAATCCTGCTCGAATTTCAGGCAACACATGAGTCGACCGCACACACCAGATATTTTGGCTGGGTTAAGCGACAGTTTTTGCTCCTTTGCCATTCTAATGGATACAGGCTGGAAATCTCCCAGGAAAGTACAGCAACATATATTCCTGCCACACGGACCCAGACCCCCTATCATCTTAGCCTCATCTCGTACGCCGATCTGTCGGAGCTCAATTCTAGTCTTAAAAATGGCCGCTAGATCCCTTACAAGTTCCCGGAAATCCACCCTTCCCTCGGCAGTAAAGTAAAATATTAACTTGTTGTTGTCAAAGGTATACTCTACACCCACTAATTTCATAGGTAAGTTGTGTTTGGCAATCTCCTTGAGGCATATATCAAAAGCTCTACTCTCCTTTTCCCTGTTTTCCTTTACCTTTTGTTCATCCTCTTCTGTAGCCTTCCTTATGACTTTCTTAAGAGGAGGAACTATATCCTCATCTGGGACTTGCTTTGGAGGTACTACTATCTCACCATATTCTATCCCACGAGCAGTTTCCACAATCACGTGGTCTCCCGGCTTAAGGTCTATGTCATTGGGGTCAAAGTAGTATATTTTACCAGCCCTTTTAAATCTGACCCCTACTACAATCTGTATAAAAACCACCTCCTCACATGCTAAGCAGCAAATTCTCTATAGCCAACTGATAATTGGTATTTCCTTTAAGCATTCTTCGAGTACGCTCTATACTCTCAATGATACCTCTTATACGCCTAATTGTAAATAAAGACGCCTGCTTTTCTATTAAAGGCACCTTATCTATGTTTACGACCAAGGCATAATCGCCGGTCTCCTTATAAGCCATTATATCTCTGAACCATATTACCAATATATCCAACACTTCATCAATTTTGTCTTTATACTGGTTGAAAAGTTCCCATTGAGCCATTTTTTCCACATCGTCATAGCTCAAAAATTGTTCCAAAAATTTAAAAATATCGTTTCGCATGTCATTAAACTCCTGTGAGCTTGCCAACTTCAAACCCTTACCTGGAATCCCGTTAGAAAGCCCGGCAAACAACATGGCTTTTTCCTTAGATATATCGAAATTTCTCATTATAACAGCGCATACCTCTTCTCGGGTAAGCCTCTGCATGCGAAATACCTGACAGCGCGACAGTATAGTGGGCAAGAGTTCATTGGCATTTTCTGCAAGTAAGATAATAGTAGCAAATAAAGGAGGTTCTTCCAGCGTTTTTAAAAAGGCATTCTGCGCCTGGATAGTCATGGCTTGAGCATCCTCAATTATATAAACCTTACGATCAGATTCGTAAGGCTTCAAGTGGATATCATCCAGCACACCTCTTATTTGATCCACGCCTATACTGGATTTATCCCCTTTTTGTACTCGATATACGTCGGGATGATTTCCCGAATTAAATTGCCTGCATGAACGACACAAATCACAAGGCCTGTGACCTTGTGATTTGCACATGATACCTCGGGCAAATATATTGGATATCGTTTTCTTGCCTATTCCTTCCGGGCCAACGAACACATAAGCATGGCCTATACGCTGGCTTTCAATAATTTGCTTCAATCTCTTAATCACAAAGGATTGGCCTATTATGTCTGAAAAATTCATAGCCCATCCAAACCCTTCAGTAAAATAAATCTATAAGCAATCCCCGAATATCATCCACTAAGGATAATATTTTAAGCCTATCCTTATCTGAGCAAAGCACCTGCTTTACTAGTTCCTCCAATTTTTGGTTTACCTTTCTTATCACAGCATATACCTCATGTCTACCCTGACTATTGAAGTAATCACGCTTTGTAAACTGGTACATATTGCTTACAACAGTAGACAAAAACCGCGACACTAACTTCCTGTAACGAATAACCTCAGCAAGAGAGAGACACTTGATCAGCTTTTCCTCCTGTATCTTGATCTCCTCCATAAGAAGCGATAGCTCTTTTTCCATCAATCTCTCTTGGGCATCACGCATTGCTCCGCTAAAATTTTTGGTGTGCACTTCATTCCGATAGACTTCTTTCCCCAAGCCATTTAAACCCATATCTTTATCTTTTACCACAGCATTCCTTATCCTCATAACAACCGTTACCTCTCCAAAATGCCATTCTCCAACTCAAATTTTCCTAAATTCCTCCACATCCAGCACAAAAACAGTAGCCCCACCCACCGTCACTTCAATTGGATATGGCACATACACCCCTGTTGTACCCGCCACAGGAGTAGGTGAAGTTGCTATCTGTTTTCTGCTTTTGCACACCTTTTCAATGAGCGACAACGCCACCGGAACCCTTTCTTTTTCAGTACCGATTAACAAAGTAGTGTTACCCGCTCGCAAAAACCCCCCTGTAGTAGCCAGCTTAGTAACCCCAAATCCTTCATTCATCAACGCAGAGATAAGCTTCTGAGCATCTTCATCCTGCACCACAGCAATTATGAGCTTCACTGCTCAACCCCCCTTTTATTTAGCTTTAATCCTATTATATCCTATTTTTTACATGATAGCAAACATTCTATTAACTCCACGACTTGATGAAAAACCTCATCAATGCTCTTTGATGCATCCACCTTTTTGACGCGATCAGGATACCTTCTTTGCAAAGCAATAAACCCCTCATACACGCGCTTGTGAAATTCTAATTCCTCACTTTCTAACCGATCCGGCGTTTCCGACCTTATACAGCTCCTTGCCAAAGAATCTTCTGGCCGAATATTCAAGAAAATCGTCAAGTCAGGGATAATACCCCCGAGCGCATACCTGTTTACTGCCTCCACCACATCCATACCTAATCCTCTTCCAAAACCTTGATAGGCTACGCTGGAATCGACAAACCTATCACACAATACAATTTTTCCCTTTTCAAGAGCAGGTTTTATAACTTGCCTTACATGCTGGGCACGGGATGCAGCATATAAATACATTTCAGTTACGCCATCTATATCCCTATAATAGGGATTAAGTAAAACCTTGCGTATTTCTTCCCCTAAAGGTGTCCCACCTGGTTCGCGAGTCACTAACACATCATGCCCTTTTTGCCGTAAGTACCTCTCTAATAACCTAATCTGAGTGGTTTTTCCTGCACCATCCAACCCTTCAAAGGTAATAAAAATTCCTTCCATAGCCACCTTTTCCCCTCAATCTTATGAGAAATACATCTTTATGCTTTTGTATTAACCACCGGAATTAACCCTTCCTTTTCAACCCCAAAAAGGACTCCACCACATCGCTGTATATACAAAAGTTCCTCTACACCGTCTTTGTCTATTAACTCACCGGGACAAAAATATGGAATACCAGGAGGATAAGACCCTATAATGCCAGCACATATTCTGCCTATGCTTTTCTCCAAAGGTACACGTTCTATTATACTATAAAAAGCCTCCCTAGGCGACAACATTTGCCGTGGTATTTCCCGGGAAATTGACATATTATCATAAGATGTTTTTTTGCCTACTTTGCAGTCCGGCAACCTTTTTGCTAGATTGTTCAGTGCTTTAATTAGAATATCAAAGGCCCTTTTATCATCAGCCACACTACATATAAGTACAACCCGGTACATATCGCTCATCTCAATCTGTATTCCCGCTTCCCTCAAAATCCTCTCAGCCTGATAACCAGTAATGCCAAATTCACGAACATCCAATACCAATCGTGTGGGGTCCAGTGCCGCTATCTCTTCCCCCTTTTCATAATCATCTATAATTAAAAAACCTGTATGGTTTTGCAGCCAACTCTTTACTGCCCGGACTTCATGTATTAGCCTCTCAATTAAAGGCTTTCCCTCTGATTCCATAAAAAACCTGGCCCAATCAAGTGAAGCCATTATCAAATAAGAGGGGCTGCTGGTCTGCAGCATAGCTATAATCTGAGCCACTCGCCTTAAGTCCACACGATCCCCCTTAACATGAAGATACGCCGCCTGGGTTAAAGCAGGCAGCGTTTTATGAGCACTCTGTACCCACATATCGGCTCCCAACTCACCAGCTGAAGGAGGAAGGTCAGAATGAAAAATAAAATGGGCGCCATGAGCTTCATCTACCAGTAACAGCTTACCCCTTTCATGTACAATTTTTTCTATCTTCTCCAAGTGACTGCAAAGGCCGTAATAAGTAGGATGTACCACCATCACTCCTACAGCATCTGGATTTTCATCCAAAGCCCTTTCCACATCCTGTGCCGATATCTGAGTCACCAAACAATTTTCCTTGTCGTAGCGTGGTTGGATATATACAGGGTTAACGTCAGCTATTATGATGGCCGACCACACCGACCTGTGGCTATTTCTAGGTATGATCAGCTTGTCTCCTGGCCTGCAGGTGGCCATTATCATCGCCAGAACTCCTGCTGTGGAGCCATTTACCAGGAAAAAAGTATGGTCAGCACCAAAGGCCTTGGCTGCCAGCATTTGAGCTTGAGCAATTACCCCACAAGGTAAATAGAGGTTATCCATACCTGGAATTTCTGTTATATCTAGGGCTATCAAGTTATCCAAAAAATCTCTAGGGAAAATATTGAACCCTTTATGCCCTGGCATGTGAAACCTAACTATATTTTGTCCTGCATATCCTATAAGAGCCTTTACCAAAGGCATACCATTTATATCCATTTTAAACGTTTCAGCCCTCCCTGCCCTTCAACCCGAATGGCTTTCCACCCGTAAGATGCTGGCTACCTCTTCCACTACATCGAACTTCTCTATTTCCTCCAATGCTCTATCAAGCCGCTTCCTTTCTACATTGTGAGTGATTAAAACCAATGGCACAATCCTCTCCCCTCTGCCTCGCTGAACCACTGAGGCGATGCTGACGCCATGGTTCCCTAAAACCGTCGAAATCTTTCCCAACACTCCAGGCTTATCCACCACTTCAAGGCGGATATAATATTCACCTTCACCTTCGCCGTTGATACGCAGCTCTTGTCCACTATGCTTATAAGTATACGGCATTATACGCCCTGACAGTATTGCACACGCCACATCCATTATATCGCTTACCACAGCACTACCCGTAGGTAATGACCCGGCTCCTTTGCCGTACATCATGATTTCCCCTACCGCATCTCCTTTAATGAACAAAGCATTGAACTCATCATTGACAGCGGCAAGCGGATGAGTATTGGGTACCAAAGCTGGATGAACATGTATATCTATTTTACCCTCATGTTTTCTAGCCACAGCCAAAAGCTTTATTGTGTAGCCCAATTGCGCTGCATACTGAATTTCCTTTTCGGAAATGCGAGTAATTCCCTCCCTTGGAATGTCCTGCGGAGGGACATACACCCCAAAGGCAATAAATGCCAATATGGATAACTTGAAAGCTGCATCTTCACCTTCTATGTCAGAAGTAGGATCTGCCTCTGCATATCCCTTTTCTTGCGCTAAATGTAAAGCAGTTTTAAAATCCATACCATATCGCGTCATCTGCGTGAGAATATAATTTGTTGTACCGTTTATTATACCTACTATAGCCTCTATTTCATTAGCAGCAAAGCTCTTACTCAAAGCCGCAATTATGGGAATTCCTCCCCCTACACTCCCTTCAAATCGAAGCAAAACCTTTCTCTCATTAGCCAATTGTATAAGTTCTTTACCATATGATGCGATGACAGCCTTATTGGCCGTAACCACATGCTTACCCATTTCAATGGCCTTCCTTATATATTCATAAGCGGGATGTAACCCTCCAATCAATTCCACAATAATTTGTATATCTTCATCAAGAAGAACATCATCGATATTGGTAGTAAGAACATGAGGTGGAACATCTATACCTCGGTTCTTTGAGACATCCCTCACTAAAACTTTTTTTATTTCAATGGGAATCCCGATATATTCCTTTATCATATCCTGCTGTTTATGCAGTATTTTCCATACTCCCCTACCTACATTTCCTAAACCCAAAACCGCAATTTTAATGCCATTCACCGGTATTCCCTCCTGTTGATACACTTCTTTCATATGGTGGACATAATCTTTAGGCTAGATTATAACACGTGAAGATGATACAGTAAATATAATTTTACAAAAGCCCAAAACAACAGCTGCGTCTACCAAAAAAAATACAAACCGGGCATAAAAATAACAAGTCCTCTATAGGACTTGTTCATGGGTTTACATTTATTTATTCCTATACTCCAAAATAGTCCAATTTCAGATTAAAATCAAGAGCCAAAAAAAGAAATGGCTCCTCAGGTTGGATTCGAACCAACAACCCCTCGGTTAACAGCCGAGTGCTCTACCGTTGAGCTACTGAGGAA
>NZ_JAFBDW010000010.1 GCF_016908415.1 Caldicoprobacter guelmensis | reverse complement strand
AACAGCATTATCAAATGTACCAACCTTCCCTTCATATCGATATACCCTGTACTCCTTACCCTCAACGGTAACTAGGTCAAGGGTGGACGGCTCAATGTACTTGATAAACTCACAAACCTTAACCTTCACACCACAAGGAGATATCGTCTTATTAGGTTTAACGCACCCAATAACATGATACCCCTTACTTAAAGCTTCTTCTATTAATGAAGTACTTGTATACCAGCTGTCAGTTAAAACATAAAGCTGTTTTATATTCGATGGAGTATGAAACTCCCTTATAAATCCTTTGGCAATATCTACTTTGCTCTCAAATTCAATCCCTAGCTCCTTGCACTTCTCCTCCCTGTAATAGGCTTTGAAGTGAAATGGCATAGCATATGGCCCCGCTACAAAATTCGAAGTCACTACACAATGAGACCAGCAAATCTTGCCTTCTGTATGGGAGTAATGAAAATCTAATCCTTCCATACGTTTAGTTCTTATATCTTTCAAGTTGGTAGTATCATCAATAACCAGAAAACCAACCTCACCTGGTCTTATGTTGTGTTCTAGATGATAGCTAAGAAAGTTTATACGGTTTCTGTTCAACTGTTTATCATCCCAGGGGGATTTACTTAAAAACCTGTAAATACAGCTCTTATCCTTTGCAATAACAATATTCTCAGCTATCTTGGATATCGATAGTTTGCCTTCAACCTGGATGCTGCCTTCCACCATTGTAACCAGATGATTAAATTGTGCTTTGTTCATTCCATAATTTACATCTTGCAAAAAGGCAACTAATTCGTTATTATGATTTACAATGGTTGTTGGCATAGTTACTACCTCCCTGTGATGAATTTATGATAAATAAATTTACCACAGCTTTAGTAACTATGCCATATTTAATTTTTGGTAGCTTTACCAATTCCACTGCCTTTTTTGCAGAACAAGAGTTATTAAAAACAATGAATTGTTAACTCAAACTATTGAGCAACAGGTATTATTTTTACGCACATCTTTTTATCAACAGTTGATCAACGGGGATTTCTCTTCAGAGAAAGAGGCAAGGAACTATGCTAACTATATTGGACTTGACATTGAGGGTTCTAATTATGCAGCCTCTATCGTCCAGATATTGGGGTACGGACAGCAGAAGGCCAAAGCTGATAGTGAAATAATGAAAGAATTGGATATCCGGCGCTTGAAGGTTAAGGAAGTTTTGCTAAAGTGTAGCTTTACAAAAACCTATTTCCATGATATTGCTGGTCATCGAATACTATTGATATTTGTGATGGAGGAAGAAAATTTCAATTACTATCGAAAGCAGATGAGCAACTGCATTCAAAGGGTGAGGGAACAATTACTTCAACAGTTTGGGATAGAGGTTCAATTTGCTTGTGGTGAGCTGTGTTCACAACTCCTAGATTTAACCTATTCTATTCAGCAGGAACTACAGATACTAGATTATGCTCAAATTAATGGTGAACATGCTTATGAGCTTTGGAATCCAGAAATCATGGATAAACAATATGGGGTTTTTTATCCCAGAGAATGGGAATATAGACTTATGAACTTTTCAAAGGATGGCAATGAAGAAAAAGTTACAGAAATATTAAAAAATCTTCAAATTGAAAATTTCATTAGGCGGAAGCTAACTCCTGGGATGTTAAAGGTTTTTTTAAATCAATTGTATGGGACTTTGATCAGGATTATGCAGGAGGTTTCCATTGAAGGTGAGGAAATCTATCGGTTTGGAGACAGGCTTAATAATCAGAATGATTTTTACGGGCTTTATGATGAAAGCTTTAGCTTTATTATTGATTCTTTTATTCACATATGTCGAGTGATCAACGAACGAAAAAAGACTCAGAGCATACGTTTAATGAAAGAACTCTGTCAATTTATTCAGGAGAATTATGCAGATAAGAATTTATCCCTGTTAGTGGTGGCGAAAAGATTTAATTATTCTCCGGCATATTTATCTCTCTTTTTTAAAGAACAAATGGGAAATCACTTTTCATCCTATTTGGAGGAAGTACGGTTGAACCATGCTGTAAACCTTTTAGTCAATACTAATCTATCTGTTTCTGAAATTGCTGATGCTGTGGGGTATAACTCGTCCAATTCGTTCTGTCGGGCGTTTAGAAGGAGATATGGTATGTCTCCAGGTCAATACCGGAGAATCCATAGAGATCTGTCAAGGATTTAGTTCTCTTGTCTGATTTTTTTATTTGCAAAAAAAATAGATTAAAGAAATGAATCTCTGTAAAAAACGTTAACAACAAGTGCAATAAAAAATTTTGTGCAATTTATTTGAGTCTAAAAAAGTTGGATAAAGATAAATTTGTGTATATTTACATTTAAGTCATCAATTATATATAATGTAGTCAAACATTATCAATACGGTAATAGAAAATAGGTGATATGGAAGAAAGGTGTGATAGGATCTATGGCCAAAGAGATGCCTCAGTCAACTTTATTCTATGGACATAAAAAGGAAAGCGAACTTTCGCGACTTGGAATGCGCTTTTCGAAATGTTGGCAACTATATGTACTTTTTTTACTGCCTCTTATATATATAATCACATTTAAGTATGTACCTATGTATGGAGCTCAAATTGCCTTCAGAGATTACCGGTTTACTGAAGGAATTGTTAATAGTCCATGGGTAGGATTTAAGCATTTTGAACGGTTTTTTAGGTCTCATGAGTTTTGGAAGTTAATAAAGAACACTGTAGGAATCAGTTTATACAATCTGGCCGCTGGGTTTCCGTTTCCCATTATACTGGCTATTATGTTAAACTATGCGAGGAGTGAGCGTTTTAAAAAGACTGTTCAGATGGTTACCTATGCTCCTTATTTCATTTCTACAGTGGTAATGGTAAGCATGGTGCTGCAATTTCTATCTCCTAGGGTGGGTATTGTTAATGTAATAAGGGAACTTTTGGGATTGGAAAGGGTTAATTATATGGGAGTTCCAGAGTATTTTAAATCTATATATGTATGGTCAGGGATATGGCAGTATACTGGTTATGGAGCTATTATATATTTGGCAGCATTAGCATCAATAGATCCAACATTACATGAAGCAGCTATTGTAGATGGAGCTAATAAATTTTATAGGGTATGGTATATAGATTTACCTGGAATTCTACCAACGATAGTAATATTGTTAATACTTAATACTGGCCAGATTCTAAATACCGGGTTTGAGAAAATATTGCTTATGCAAAACCCGTTGAATTTGAGAACATCGGAAGTAATAGACACCTTTGTATATAAAGTGGGTCTAGCTTCTCAAACAATAAATTATTCTTATCCAGCGGCGGTGGGATTGTTTAAATCGGTTGTAAACCTGTTTTTAATTGTAACTGTAAATAGAATTGCGAAAAAAATTGGTGAAACCAGCTTGTGGTAGGAAGGAAGGGAACAGTGTTATGGTTAAAAAAAGAAGTAATATGCATGAGACAATAGCGGATCGTGTGTTTGACACGGTAAACACTCTTCTTTTATTCTTTGCGCTTTTAATAGTATTATATCCGTTAATTTATGTAGTAAGTTCATCTTTAAGTACATCCCACGCCGTGATTTCAGGAGAAGTTTGGTTGTGGCCTGTGGGATGGGATTTGGCGGGCTATGAGGCGGTATTTAACGATAAGAGGTTAGTAACGGGGTTTCTTAATTCCTTTTTTTATATGACAACTGGCACACTTATTAATGTTACTCTAACCATCATGGCTGCTTATCCTCTTTCCCGTAAAGATTTTTTGTTTAGAGGATTTTGGATGTTTTTATTTGCGTTTACTATGATGTTTAGTGGAGGACTTATTCCATATTATTTACTTGTACGTGAACTTGGAATGCTTAATACCCGTTGGGCCATGATAATACCTAATGCCATGTCCGTGTGGAATGTAATAATAACCAGGACTTTCTTTCAGACAAATATTCCCGATGAACTTCTGGAAGCCTCCCAACTTGATGGCTGTTCCGACTTTCGCTTTGTTTGGAGTGTGGTCGTTCCACTGTCTTACTCCATTATAGCGGTTAATGCTCTCTTTTATGCAGTAGGCCATTGGAATTCTTTTTTTGATGCGTTAATATTTTTAAAATCCCAGAAACTTTATCCTCTTCAAATCATTTTACGGGACATTTTAATACAAAATGAGATTGATGCAGCCCAATTGTCTATGTATGATGTACGGGATGCTATGGCACGAGAAGCATTAAAGTACCGCCTTAAATATTCCCTTATTGTAGTAGCAAGTGTACCGGTTCTTGTTATTTATCCCTTTGTCCAGAAACACTTTGTTAAAGGGGTAATGATAGGCTCCTTGAAAGGATAAATTGTAAATGAATTTTACTCTCCATCTTGGGCTTTAAAAGATTAAGGCCTTTAAGATGAGAGAGTGAAAATACAACTAATGTAAAGGAGGAAAATAAACATGAAAAAAAGCTTGGTGTTAATCGTTTCTTTATGTCTTGTTTTATCATTGCTTTTTATTGGATGTGGTGGTAAGAAGGATACAATTTCAACCGATGAAAAACCTTCAGAGAATGAACAAGGGACAACTAAACCTGACGCCGGTAAAAGTCAAGATGATACTGTTGTAGGCGTAAAGGTATCGGCTCCAGGACAATATCCCATTGTAGACAAAAAGGTAACCCTTACCGTATTGATAGGGGGCAATCCTGCTGTCGAAGACTTCAATAGCAATGAATTCACTAAATGGTATGAAGAAAAAACCAATGTTCACGCCCAGTTTGATGTTTTACCGGTAAAGGGAGGTCAAGAAAAGCTTAATTTAATCTTGGCGAGCGGAGATTATCCTGATGTTATTATGAGTGCTGGATTAACGGCGTCCCAGATAATGTCTTTTGGTTCCCAAGGTGTCTTTATACCACTAAACGATCTGATTGATAAGCACGGATTTGAATTAAAAAAGGTTTTGGAAGATGAAGAGATGGCATATGTTAAGGATGTGATTACTTTTCCCGATGGAAATATCTATGCCATGCCCGACATCAACCACTGCTATCACTGTTCCATGGCACAGAAGTTATGGATTTATAAACCCTGGCTGGATAAACTGGGATTTGATATTCCCAAGACTTTGGAGGAATACAGAGAAATCTTAAGGGCGTTTAAGACCCAGGATCCCAACGGCAATGGGAAAGCCGATGAAATTCCTTTTGCCGCTGCTACTACAGGATGGTTTGCCCAGCTCCCTGGCTTCTTTATGTGTTCCTTCATCTACTGTGATAATAACAAATCCATGACCATAAAAGACGGGAAAATAGATGTGAGCTTCAATAAACCCGAGTGGAAGCAAGGACTTAAGTATCTAAAGGAGTTGTATGATGAAGGATTGATAAGTCCCGAGTCTTTTACCCAGGATGGAGATCAACTTCGTCAAATGGGAGAAAACCCAGAGATACCCATTTTAGGCTCTGCCGTGGGCGGACACATGGGGGTTTTCACACAGTTCTATGGACAAAGCGGCCGGTGGCTGGAGTATGTAATAGTTCCACCCCTTCAGGGGCCGGAAGGCACTAAACCTACCTGTTACTATAACCCTTTCATGACCGGTTTCGACACAGTGATTACAAAGAAATGTCAGTATCCTGAGGTTGCATTTAAATGGATTGACGGCATGTATGAACTTGAAACCATGCTACGGTCCTTGTTTGGTAGGCCGGATAAAGAATGGCGGTGGGCAAAAGAAGGTGAAATCGGACTCCACGGCGGACCGGGATTATATAAGCTTTTGGTTCCATGGACTGAAACCGTTCAGAACAACTGTTGGTATCAGAGTGGTCCCCAAGCCCGTACCTCTCATTTTCGTTTAAGTGAAGTGTATGATCCTGAACAACCTTTGGAAAAAATACTGTATGAGGCTACTCAACTGTATGAACCGTTTAGACCAGATTACACTGAAGTTTTGCCTCCTTTGGTATTTACAGAGGAGCAGGCCAGTGAACTGGCGGATTTGGAAAAAACCATTCTAGATTATGTAAAACAGATGGTTGCCAGGTTCATTACAGGAGATGCTGATTTGGAGACCGAATGGGAAATCTATCTGAAGACACTGGATGATATGAATTTAGCAAGATTCATCGAAATACATCAGGAGGCATATGATTTAAAATTTAAGAACAAGAATAAATAAACTTGAGGGTTAAGCAAGACTTAATTGACATATAAAAAGGTCGGGGTGTACAACAAATACGGCTCTCCCGGCCTTCTTTTATAGTTCGTTTAAAAAAGCTGCATTATATTTAGAACATTCTAATGAGGTATAGGGCGTGGTGGTTGAGGATTAAGGAGGGATTAACATGAATTCAAGAGAAAAAATAAACCGTATTTTTAACCAGCTGTCTAAAGGGGCTGTTGGTTTCTGGACGGGGAATCCCTACCCCGATACTGAAAAATTATATTTGGAAAAGCTAGGTGTGACAAGTAGAGAGGAACTTTTTGAGTATCTCCATGACGACTGCCGTTGGGTTATTGCAGATCGGGCTTATAAGCATCCCGAAGGTAAGCCCATTTTTGACATATATGGAGGGCGTGGGAAAAAGGCCCATGGTGAGGGGGATACTTTGCTCAATGCGAGTCCGTTAAGGAGGTTGAGAAGTTTCCATGGACCAATCTTGACTATCTGGATTTTCAGGACGTTTTGGAGGAAGTGCGCAAGTATTCGGATAAGGTGGTTTTTACAGGTTTTTGGAGTCCTTTCTTCCATATTGTTGCCGATTTTTTTCGGCATGGAAAACTATTTTATAAAGATGTATACCTATCCGGCTGTTGTTGAGGCAGTCACAAATCATGTTATCTATTTTCTGGCGGAAGCTAATGAGCGTTTTTTTACTGTCCTTGGGAATGATGTAGATACTTTCTTTTTTGGCAATGATTTTGGCACTCAGCTGGACCTGTTAATTTCACCTGAAGCTTTCAAGCGATTTGTTCTGCCGGGGTTAAAAAAGCTTATTGATGTAGCCAGAAAGCACCATAAAAAGGTATTATTGCATTCATGCGGTTCTATATACAAAATAATTCCACTGCTTATTGATGCGGGAGTGGATGCCCTGCACCCTTTGCAGGCTAAAGCGGCCAACATGGATACCCAAACCCTTGCTCGGGAATTCAAGAATCATATTGCCTTTGTGGGAGGGGTGGACACCCAGGAGCTTTTAATAAAAGCAACGCCACAACAAATCAAGGATGAGGTGCGAAGGCTTCGGGAACTTTTAGGCCCTAATTTGATTATAAGCCCAAGTCACGAGGCTATATTGTCGAATGTTCCTTTGGAAAATGTGATTGCTATGGCGGAGGCTGCAAGGGAATAAGAGATGTAAAATCTGTCTTAAAACCTTGATTCTTAATGAAATTAGTCACTCTTGATGAAGTTGGATAATTATATATGAACCCTGCTCTTGATAAGGTAGACGTTATTGATGATTTTTTTGTGAATTTGCGGAGATTCAATCCTCAAAGTATAACAGTAACAGCAAAAGGGAAAGGACTCAATGTGGGTAGAGTTGCCCGGATTTTGCGAGAGACGGCTATGGAGACGGGATCGAGAGGTGGCGGCACCGTACAGTTTATCAATAAACAGCTTCAGGAAAGAGGTATTATCAGTAAATTTGTGTCTCAGGTATTTGAATAATGAGATATCTATCATTACCAGCGGCAAAATCTTTATAGCTATGCTTTTTTCTTAAGATTGTACAACAAAAAATTAGAATGATCTATTTGTATTTGTAAGACCTATGATTGATATATTAGAATTAATAAAAGTTTACGCACAACCGAAGCCTGCAGCGCATTGTGTTGAACTTTTGACGGTTTTAAAACCACTGCTTATTAATAAAGATAAACACTCTCAAAAAGTGAATGAGAATAATTAAAAGAAAATAGATTAAAAGAAAATAGGAAAAGGGTTATTTTGACAAAAATTGTAGATATCATCAGCAAATATAAGAAATGTACCTTGAAAAATTCATATGGTATTGCCTGGATAACCTAAAAAAGGTATAACAACCTAAGCTTTAAAAATAGGATTTTTTAAAGCTTCTAGAAAAAGCTATAGAAGTTGTAAACCAGGCTGTCTACGCTGCCTTGATAAAGGTATCTACAAAACTAAAGTTTGTATGTTTAATCCAAGCATCAAGATGGATATTGACTGCGGCAAAGGTAGTCATGGCAAACCTCATCATACAGGACATATAGGTCTTCCTTTGTAATCAAAGCAAAGGATGTCGGGATGAGGGTAGTCAAATTTAAGTTTAGTACGGGAATCCAGTGCTATGAAAGGTATTATGTTATAGTGTTTGAGTAGGTCATAAGTTGGGTAGTTATCCATAGCGCCGTCAGCGATAAAATGTTTAAAGGTGAGGTTGTGGTAGATAGAATGGATGTCCCTTAGGGCAAAGATGGTAGTAACGCTATCGTGACGGTTGGCCTGGACTATTCGCATGTATATAGGGAGGTCATAGGGGCTATCGGAAGCGGTGACAGTGAATAGGGTGCTACCGTAGAACCACTGGTTGCGGTAGCTATCCCAGCCCCAGGTTGCCTCAGGGTCAGAGAAGCGCCTTTTGCGGGTACAGTTGTAGATACCTTTAGATTGGCAGTCACAGACTTTGGTGCCGTAATGGCTTGCACCAGAGTTGTAAGATGAGCCATCGAAGGCGACAGATAGTTTGGAAGTATCACCCAAGAGGCCCATTTGTGCGGAGGTATCGACGAGGCAGTGAGCGAGGAATTCTTGAAGGATTTTCTCGGGTCTAAAGTCAGGGAGTTTGCATTTAATAGTGCGATCTACAAGTTTTCTTACGATACCTGGGTGTTTAT
Source organism: Caldicoprobacter guelmensis (assembly GCF_016908415.1). Taxonomy (NCBI): domain Bacteria; kingdom Bacillati; phylum Bacillota; class Clostridia; order Caldicoprobacterales; family Caldicoprobacteraceae; genus Caldicoprobacter; species Caldicoprobacter guelmensis. Next base: position 31,795 of record NZ_JAFBDW010000010.1, on the reverse strand, counting down.
TGGGCAGCTTTTGATTGGGTTTAAACCTTTTATTAGGTTTAGGGGAGAAAGGGCGAAGATTGCGTATTCTTTTTAGGAGTTTTTTATGAGAAGCAAGCCAAAGGCGCCAGAGGAGGTCATAGTAGGAGCCGACGCCAGGGGCTTTATCGGAATCGAAGCCACAAATATCGAATAAAAGTTGATCATGTTGTACCTTTTTGGCCCATTTTGTGATAGAATGTTCTTGTTGGTCAAGCATAAGTGTCAACGAGCGAATAATGCCCTGCTGATTTTTAGCTGGGCGCCTGAAGTCAGTGTAAAGAGGTTTTATTATTGGGAGCAGGTTATCTAGGTTGAGTAGGTAGAGCTTAGAGATAGCTTTATCGAGCTCACGGAGCCTGCTTTTTTTTCTTTGAAGGGGTGAAGCTCAAAGGCTGAGCCTTGAAATACATATAAATAAAGCTCTCGGACTTTTCGAGAGCGTGTAAAAATACAATGTAGGTACGAAAATTTTGTGCAAACGAGAGCAATAAAAATGTATAAAAATTCCAATAACTGATATACCAATAATTACATAAAGGGTAATAGCCACCTTTGTCGAAATAGTTATTTATCACAAAAAAACAAAAGAAAGGTGGTATTACCCTATGGATAGAATAACATTTTCAGCTACTGATTGCAATAGCGAAGAAACTGTTTCTGTTTGGCTGGCTTCAGTATTGCAGTTTGCACTCAATATCGGCTTTTTTAAGCCTTTTGAAACTTTTAAACTTAAGATGAAGGAGGTTCGCTATACCGTAACCCAAAAATTGTTTACTCTGGTAGCTTCCATTATTATGGGATGCGAATACACCAAGGATATCAATGAAATATTAGGTCCTGAAAGTCTAGCTGCTAATATGCTTTCTATGGAGAGATTTCCTGATCAGTTGCAGATAAACAGGTTGTTGACTCGTACTGATGATGAAAGTGTAATCCAGCTTAGGGATATTCATAACCAGCTGTTTGTGGAGCACAGTAACTCTATACATTCTCCAGAGGAAGTAGCAATAGATATAGATCAATCTGGATTATGTGTAAGCGGGAAGAGCTATGAGTTTGCCAGCAAGGGTTATTTCCCCAATAAAGCAGGTAAGGAAGGTTATCAGCTATCGGTAGCTTTTGCAGGGGAACATTTGGAGATTGTTGACTTATATTTGGACCCAGGGAATACCCACTGTCAGAATAGATTGGAAGACTTATTATCATCAATAACCTCTAAATAATATACAGAACACCTTAAAGAAGGGAAGTTGATAATAAGGATGGACAGTGGATATGGTTCTTTAGAGAACATAGAAAAGCTTATGAGTATTAAAGGGCTCAAGTTTATTGTTAAGGGATATTCTCCGAGGACAGCAGCCAATATTGCAAGGGAGGTACCTAAAAGTGCGTATAAACGGGTAAGTGAGGGAGCGTGGGTATATGAACTTCCTCAAAAGGGGAGGATGAGAGTAATACTGGTGCGGTTTAGGAATAAAGAAGGAAATTTAACATATACGATGCTTTATACCAACATAAGTAGGGAGAAGTTATCATGTGAGGAGGCTTTTCATTTTTACAATGAGAGACAAACGATAGAAGCATTTTTCAAGATGGCGAAGAACACGTATGGGATAAAGAACTTAAGGACCAGCAAATTTTATGGTATTTATACTTTTTTGTTGATAATGACAATGACGCATAATCTTATTACATGGTTTAGGAGATAAAGCTAGAAGGTAGCGAGCTTAGGGAGATGGGGGTAAAGACTTTAGTGAAGAAATGCTCTAGAGTTAAAGGTTTTGTGGAGAGGGCAGCGGAGGGGATACATGTGATAATACCACCACTTACCAAGTTGGCTAAGCTGTTAATAGAAGCGTTAACAAGGCCAAGGTATGTCTAGTTGAGTTTCCTTATTTAACCATTTGTTAAGTGATGTTTGCACAAAACTTAGGTAATGTAATAATATGTGATGATTTTGCAAGTAATTTTATCAGAAATGCAAATACAAGAAATCTGAGAATAATAATCGTCAAAAATAAAAATTTTTCTGAAGTTGACTTTTTTGTTTAACTATAGGATAATAATAATAAAGAAATTGTAAAAATAATAAATTAGCCTAATTTATTACACAGAGGTATACCAGTAGAATCCTCTTTAAAAGTAGCTTCCAGTTAGAGCTTTTCATAAATGAAGAAATGTCTCAAGGTGAGGTAGCCGATACAACAGGTCTTATAAGAACTACTAAAAATAGTTAGTTACGTCAAGGATTTCATAAAACAAGGCTATATATTGTTACGTCAGTTCTACATGTAATTGGACTCTGGATATGTATATGGAAAGAGAGGAATGTATTGCAAACACTAAAGACAAAGTTCTTTAAAATGAAGTTGAATATTTAATAAATCCTGAGGTATGAAAGAAGGTTATAGAGAAAGTCTTTCGTATGGCAGACAAACTCCTGACTTAATATCTCAAAAACAAAAAGAGGTTTCTAAAATTTGGGAATGTGGATACTTTCTATATGATGTAGAGGAGAAGGATTCCAAACATCTTCATAGAAAGAAAAATGGCAGGTGAGTGATAATATATTTTTTATTACAATAAATTTATTACAATAAAATAATGTGGAAGTTAAAAGAGAACTTTTGGTGATGATTTTTTAGTGTGTGAAATTTTGAAAGATTTCTGCCAAGAGACAGAAAGAGATTGTTGATTTACTTGTCATGGCCGTTGAGGAAAATGTTGTTAAAATAATAGCAAGGAGAGGTAGGAGGGAACATTTTTTAGGGAGGAGAACATCTCCTTTTGAGATGTTTGTGAAAGGGGATATTCTTCTCTTTTTAAGGACTATAGATGTGTTTAAATTTTTTACCACTGACCTTGAACAGCCTAACTACTTTGAAAGGAGGGAATTTTTTATGAGAAAAAAGAAGATTCTTTTGCTGGGGCTTGTGAGTGTTTTAATTTTAGCAAGTTTAATAGTGGTTTTTGTTTTGGGGTTACCTGGAGGGCAATCACAATTACCAGGAGGAGTTCCACGTTCTGAAACTTTGATCTGCGATATCGATGGTGGAAGAGTTGGAAACCCAAATCTTTGGAATCCATATGCTCCAGGGTGGCGTGGGGACGCAGGACTTCACACTCTATTAATAGAGTACATGTGGGAAATCAACCCTACAACAGGAGAATGGATTCCATTATTGACAGAAGGATTTCCACAAGCCTTAGATAACAATTATACGAAATGGCGGATAAAGTTAAAACAGGGTATTTATTGGAGTGATGGTGTAGAGTTTACGGCTGATGATGTTGCTTTTACAATTATGATGCTTGCTACTAAAAAAGAAATACCAATTTACACTTTCTGGCATGATTTAATAAAGGAAGCAAAAGCAGAGGATAAATATACGGTATACATAGAGCTTAAAAGACCTTATGCAAAACTAATAACATTATTTGCTAATATTCTATGGGGTGCTCAATTCAAGGTTGTTCCAAAACACATTTGGGAGAAAGTAGATGACTATGCAAAATTCGAAAATAATCCACCGGTATTTACGGGACCCTATGTATTAAAAGATTACGATCCAAGTGGTTATTGGTTCTTATATGAAAAGAGAAAAGATTGGGATAGAAGTGGAGTAGGTAAAGCAATAGGTGAACCCACTCCTAAATATATACTTTACTATACATACGGCACAGAGGAAAAAAGAGTTATAGCTGCCGCACAACATAATCTTGATCAACTTGTGGCTTTAACGCCGGAAGGATGGGATGCACTTAAAAGAAGAAACAAATATGCAATGGCATGGTATAAAGATCTTCCATGGGGTTGGCCTGAGGATGGTTGTGCAAAAGGTATAACCTTTAACTGTGCGAAATCACCATTTGACAACAAATTAGTAAGATGGGCTTTGATTCTTGCCATCGATGCAGTGGAAGTCAACAAGAGAGGATTTGGTGGAACAGTTAGATATTCACCATATCATATACCACCATTGACAGTTTATAAAGAACCATATTTTGATGCCCTTGATTCCTGGATAAGGAACTTCACCTTGCCTGATGGATACAAACCATTCGATCCTGAGATACCCGTTAAAACCGCAAAAGAGTATGCTGAAAAGTACGATATATCAACAGATCCTGAAGGTGCAAAGAAGGTATTTGGTTATGGTTGGTGGAAGTATGATCCAGCAGAAGCTGAGAAATTGTTGAAGTCTCAAGGTTTTACAAAGAAAGATGGAAAATGGTATTTACCAAACGGTGAACCGTGGAGAATAACCATAGTTGGTCATGGAGCTTTCAATGATAGTACACGAATAGCCTTAATAGTAGCGGAGCAATGGAGGAAGTTTGGAATAGATGCTAATGCACAGTTGGTAGAAGCTTCAGCGTTTACTACCATGCAACAAACAGGTGATTTTGAAGTTAGTACAGGATGGCCTGGATGTGGAGCTATTCCTGATTTCTGGGCAAGTATAGGTAATGGTTTCCACAAGAGGTGGGTTAAACCTATAGGCGAAGTTGCAACTAGCAATGTTCAAAGATGGGTAAATGATGAATATAGTAGATTAGCTGATGAGATGGAAAAATACCAACCAACAGATTCTGAAGTTGTAGAGATCGGTAGAGAAATGCTTAAGATACTTATTGAAGAACAGCCATTTACTCCAATTGTTGGAACAACAAAGATTGTTCCAGTTGACACATATTATTGGGAAGGTTGGCCAACAGCTGACGATCCATATATGGCTCCAACGTGGTGGTGGGGTAACTTTAAGCTTATACTTCCGCATTTAAGACCAACGGGCAGAAAGTAAAATGAGTTATAGTTATTTTTCACTGGGAATCCCTTAAGGGATTCCCAGTGAAATTAAAAGGAGGAAGAGCATGCGTTTTACCAAGTACTTGATATCAAGGATAATAACATATTTTGTAGTTATATTTGTGAGCATGACCTTTGTTTTTCTTATTCCCCGATTCTCCCCTATCGATCCTGTGGCTGCACTAATAGGTAGATTAACAGCTCAGGGAAGTTATATGGATGCTACTGCATTAGAAGCAATGCAAAAATCGTTGAAAGAAACTTTTGGTTTGGAAGGGAGTATATTTGAACAATATATAAGCTTTTGGAAAAGAATTTTAGCGGGAGGAGATTTTGGACCTTCATACGCAATGTTTCCAACATCAGTGAATCAACTGATAAGGGAGTCTCTGCCTTGGACAATATGGCTCCTATCATTAACGACTATTATTTCATGGTTTCTTGGAAATATAATAGGAGCTATAACAGGTTTTAGAAAAGATAGATGGTATTCAAAAGTATTGGAAGATATTGCAATGGTTATAAGACCTATTCCTTATTATATAGTTGCTCTGACTTTAATTCTTCTTTTAAGTTACATTTTTCCAATTTTCCCAATGTCGGCTGGTGGTTCATCTATAGGAGTTAAACCATCATTTAGTTGGATCTTTATAAAAGATGTCCTGAAAACTGCCTTCCTTCCTGCACTTTCGTTAATAATAGTAGGATTTGGTTGGTGGTTTTTGAGTATGGATGCTCTTTCTAGAAATATTGGAGAGGAAGAATTCGTTTCTTTTGCCGAAGTAAAAGGTTTAACGGAAAATGAAATAATGTTTAGATATGTGATGAAAAATGCTATGCTTCCTCAGGTTACTGCTTTAGCTCTCTCAATGGGAACAATCTTTAGCGGATCGCTCATAACAGAAATAATGTTTTCTTACCCAGGAATTGGAATGTTGCTGTATAGGGCAATAACGAGTGCTGATTTTAACTTAATGATGGGAATTATAACTATTTCTGTTTTTGCCGTAGCGACTGCATGTTTAGTTGTTGACATATTATATCCATTTGTAGATCCTAGAGTCAGATATAGATGAACTTAGGAGGGCAAAAATATGAAATCAAAGAGAATAGTAGTTTCTATATGGGACAATAAAAGATTCGTAGTGGGTTTCATAATGCTGATGGTATTTGTTATCTTAGGGTTTATTGTTTCTAATTTTTCGCCTTATGATCCAAGAAGTTGGGGAACTGTTCCTGAAGAATTACCTCCTTCATTTAAGCATCCTTTGGGGACGACTTCGCTTGGAACGGATGTTTTCTGGTTTTTGGCAGAAGGTATCAAAAATTCGCTCATTATAGGTTTAGTAGCGGCAGTAGTAGGAGGAGCTCTTGGAGTTACTATAGGTATAACAGCTGGATTTGCAGGTGGAACAGTAGATAGAGTGCTAATGGCAATTACTGATACATTTATTGCTGTTCCATCACTTCCTATATTGATATTATTGGCCTTCCTCTTTAAAGGTAGAGCTTCCATAATAGTTCTTGGATTGATAATATCTATATTCAGTTGGTCATGGCCTGCTAGACAGGTTAGAGCAATGACTTTAAGTCTAAGAGAAAGAGATTTCATTAGTATGGCATTTTTCTCAGGAGAAAAACCTTACAAGATTTTGTTTGTTGAAATTTTTCCACATGTTGTTTCATGGACCATTGCCAATTTCATAAACGCGATTTTGGTAGCAATAGGACAAGAGGCTACTCTTGCAGTATTAGGGCTGTCTGCTCTTGAAGAAGCTACTTTAGGAACTAGTATCTATTGGGCAATGCAATATCAAGCTATTTTTAGAGGTTTATGGTGGTGGATAGCATCGCCAGTGGTAGCTATGATAATACTTTTTGTTAGTCTTTTCTTAACTTCAAAAGGGCTTCAAGAACATTTAGCTTCTGGGAGGTCTTAAAATGACTGAAAAAATATTGGAAATAAATCAAGCACATGTTTATTATGCCACCCTTGGAGGTTATGTTAAAGCAGTTGATAATGTGAGTTTTAATATAAACGAAGGAGAAATAGTGGGACTCGCTGGTGAATCGGGGTGTGGAAAATCTACTTTAATCAAAGCTATATATGGATTTGTAAAGTATCCTATGAAAACGATTTCTGGTGAAATAAATTTGTTAGTTAACGGTGAAAGGTTAAATATGTTAAATGCCAAAAATGATGAACTGAGAAAAGTTAGATGGAGATATATATCCTATGTTCCGCAGGCATCATTGCATGTATTGAATCCAGTAACGAGGATAAAAAAACAATTTATAGAGAGTATAAAGAGAGATTCTAATTTTCGAGAAGAAGAGGTCATGGAAGAGGTTAGGGAGTATTTAAAAGCTCTAGGGCTTCCTCCAGATGTTCTTGATTCGTTCCCACATCAACTTAGTGGAGGGATGCAACAAAGGATAATAATAGCCATGGCAACATTTCTTAAGCCACGTATAGTACTTGCAGATGAACCAACTACAGCATTGGATGTTGTTGTTCAGAGAGGTATTCTTCAAATGTTAAGAGATATTCAGAAGGAATTGAAAAACTCTCTAATAGTAGTTTCCCATGACATGGGGGTTCATTATCAGATCACTCATAAAATAGTTATTATGTACGCTGGAATGATAGTTGAGATTGGTCCAACGAATGAAGTATTCAACAATCTTTATCATCCATATACTAAGTTATTGATTAATTCTCTTCCAAGAATAGGTGATAGAGAACAAAGAGAAGGTATAAAGGGTAGTCCACCAAACCTTTTAAATCCCCCTACGGGTTGCCGTTTTAATCCTCGGTGCCCCTCCAAAATGAAAATTTGTGAAAAAGAAGTTCCGGAAATGGTAGAGATCTCAAAGAATCATTTTGTTGCTTGTCACTTATTTCAAAAAAATGGGAAAAGGGTGAAAGAAGATGCAGGAGAATGGAAAATTACTTGAACTAAAAAACGTATCCAAAATTTTTAAAATAGGTGGTTTAATTTTAGGTACAAAGTTAAGAGCTGTAGATAAAGTGAATTTGAGCATTGACTCAAAAAAACCTGTTATAGTTAGTATCGTTGGAGAATCTGGGAGCGGGAAAACAACTCTTGCTAAGATGGTCTTGAGGCTTATAGAACCTTCAGAAGGACAAATACTTTTAAACAAGAAAGATATAACTAAGTTAAAGAAATCGGAGGAGTTGCTTGAGTATCGAAAAATTGTACAGCCAATTTTCCAAAACCCATTTGCTGCTTTTAACAATTTGAGGAGAGTGAGCAGTTATCTCTATGATACTGCTTACAATATTTGTGGTGCAAAAAACAAGGAAGAAGCTAATAAAATGATCTCAGAAGTTCTTGAGGCGGTTGGATTAAGCTTTGAAAAAGTAATTGGAAGGTATCCAAAGCAATTTTCGGGTGGTGAACTCCAGAGGGTTTCTGTTGCAAGGGCTTTACTGCCAAGGCCGAAACTTTTAGTAGCAGATGAACCCGTAAGCATGGTTGATGCCTCGATAAGAATGAATATAATGAATCTTTTCAAAGCTCTCAGAGATGAATACAACGTCAGTTGTTTGTACATAACTCACGATCTTTCTACAGCGTATTACGTTAGTGATTTTATAGCAATAATGTTTAGAGGAAACATCATAGAATATGGGGCCTCGGATTTAGTTTTAACTCAGCCTCTTCATCCATATACTGAGCTTTTGATATCTTCTATTCCAAGAGTTGATAAAAAATGGGAAGAAGATATAAAGCTTTCTGGAATAGAAGTAAAGGAGTATGAGTCAATCGGATGTAAGTTTGCTCTTCGCTGTCCATATGTCATGGATATATGTAAAAAATCGCGTCCTAAAGTTGTAAAAACGGATGACGGAAGAGAGGTAATGTGTTTTAAGTATGAGGGGAAAGAACTTGAAGATGAATAAAGCGACCGCCATCATTATTTTAAGTTTATACCTTTTCTTATTTAATTTCAATTTCATAGGCTGTTCAAAAGACTTTTTACCATCTTACAAAAATCAGAAGAATGTTACTCTAAAGGTTCTATCTTGGATACCAGAACCCGAAAGTGTTCTGAGAGCCTTTGAAAAAAGATACAAAAATATTAAGATTGAATGGTTGCAAATAGACTACGAAAATTATTATTCACAATTAGATGAATCAATACAAGATCCAGATAAATGTCCAGACCTTGTATTTGTCGAACTTCCCTTGTTAAACTACTATGCAAATCAAAAACAACTCACGAATCTGTCAAAAATGGGTGCTGATCTCTACTATAAAGAAATGTTCGAAAAGTGGCTCTGGAATGCTTCGGGGCGTATTGAAGTAGTTCCTATAATAGAAGGGCCATATTGTCACAGTTGCCAAATACCTACAGAACCAAGATTACAGGTTTATGGACTGCCTTATATTCTTGGACCAGCTGTTTTATTCTATGACGAACAATTTTTGGAAGATAACAACTTAAACGTTCCAGAAAATTGGAATGATTTTGAAAAAATTTTAGAAAAATTCTCAAAAGTCTCTTATGGTAAAAAATTTCTTGCTATTCCAAGTGATCCTGCATTTTTAATTGGTTTTTCGTGGGGAAACCATGAAAAGGTATTAGATTATTTTCAAAATAGAAATTATTTCAACTTCGATATTGAATCTTTAAACAAGCTGTTTGAGTATCTTCAGATTCTTTACAATGAAGGAGTTTTAGAATTTTTAAGTTATGACCATATGCTTGAAAGGTCTAATGATTTTGTCTTTATGATAGCTCCTCAATGGTTTATTCAATACTTGGATAGTTTTAAATTTACAAACGTACCTTCATTAGGGAAAAACTTGAAAGTTTTTGATCTAGATACAATCACCCTTTCCATCCCCAAAAACAGTACCAATCCTAGAGAAGCCTTTTTATTAGCAGGTTGGTTGAGTTGTTCAAGATATTCGTATTTATACTTAAAAAAATCGGATTTAATATCTGCTACAAATTACATTTCTTTAAAATTTAAAGGACTTAACCTGAAAAATCTTGATGGGCCTAATATCTCTTTTTTGTATCCTGATATTCTAAAAAATTTTTACAATGAGGTTTTAAACGAAGTTACTTCCTTAAAGGAGGTGGATCGCCTACCAAAATTTTTACAAGAAAAACTAGGAAATTTTTTTAATAATAACAAGTATTTACTTTCATTACCTTCTGAGGGGGGAGAATGAATGAAATTGAAGATTTATGTTGTTGGCCATTCACATATTGATGCGGTTTGGTTGTGGGATAGGAAGGAAACTGTGGAGATTTGTTGTTATAAAACTTTTACTAATGCTATAGACTTGCTCAAGAAATATCCAAACCTTATATTCGCACAAAGCAGCGCTCAATTCTATGAATGGATAGAAAAATATTATCCAGAAGTTTTTGAGGAGATTAAAAAATTAGTGTCAGAAGGCAAATGGGAGATTCTTGGTGGAATGTGGGTAGAATCAGATTGCAATATTCCATCAGGAGAGTCCTTGGTCAGACAGATCCTCTATGGCAAAAAGTACTTCAAAGAGAAATTCAACTTCGATGTCAAAGTTGTGTGGTTACCCGATACTTTTGGTTTTGCTTCAACTTTGCCACAGATATTTAAAAAATCCGGCATCGAGTATTTCGTTACCTCCAAACTTAATTGGCAAACTACTCTACCGTTCCCGTATTTCTTATTTCGTTGGAAATCAATCGATGGCTCGGAAATCATAGGATATGAAACTCCTGGTGGATACAACAATACTGATCCTGAACATCTAATTAGACAAGCTAAATTTATATTCGGAAGACACAAGATCAAAGCTTCCATCTTTCCATACGGTAAGGGAGACCATGGTGGTGGTTTTACTGAAGAAATGCTTAAAAAGCTCTTTGAATACAAAAATGATGAGATTGAAAAAATAGATTTCATCAAAGCACACAGGTATTTCGAGGAAAAAATTGACCCAATAAAAGACAAATTACCTGAATTCAAAGATGAACTTTATCTAAAAACCCACAGAGGCACATATACGAGTTTTGCAAAGATAAAGCTGAACAACAGAAGAGCAGAAATTGCATTAGACATAGCAGAAAGATTTTCAACGATTGCAAACTCATTGGGAATGAATTTTAAAGTTGAAGAATTTGAGGAAATTTGGAAAATTTTGTTATTAAATCAATTTCATGATTCGATAGCTGGTACCTCCATTGAAAAGGTTTATAAGGATTCTGAAGAAGATTTCAAGAAGATTTTCGATTTTACAAATAGTGTTATCCAGAAGTCCTTGGACTATATCCTACGAAAAAATAATGTTGGCACCACTGGCACAGGTAAATCATTATTTGTATTCAATCCTTTATCATGGCAGAGGAACAACGTTGTAAAAGTTGAACTTGAAAAAATAGGTTTTTCTAACTTTGCTATAAAAGATAGTGAGGGTAATCTTTTAGATTATCAAATTGTTACAGAAAATGGAAAGAGATATGTGGAATTTTTGGCAAAAAATGTACCTAGTGTTGGTTACAAAGTATATAGAATAGTAGAATGGGTAAATCAAGAAAACAAGGAAGCTTCAAACGATCTCTTGGACAACAAAGTTATTGAAAATGAATTCTTCAAAATAGAAGTGGGTGATACAGGAGTTATTAAGAGCATTTATGATAAGAAAAGAGAAAGGGAGGTTTTGGGCGAAAAAGGTGGAAACATCATTCAAATATATGAAGATGAAACTCTAATTGAGGGGCCATGGAATATTTGGCTTGGTAAACTCGATGAATTGCATGAGCCAGTTAGTATATTGAAAGAAGAAAATAAGTTGAGTTCATCAATAACAGTAAAATATAAATACAAAGATCAAAGTGAGAAAGATAGCACATTTACATTGAAGATCAGCCTCTACAAGTCAATTCCATTAATATTCTTCAAAACAGATATTGACTGGCATGAAAAACACAAGATGATAAAAGTTGGATTTCATTTTAATGGCTACAACGATTTTACAACCTATGAAGTCCCCTATGGTCATATAGTCCGCAGAAATCCTGACTCAAAAGACGCAAGTCCTGCAGAAAGAGCAAAGTGGGAAGTTTCTGGGCAAAAATGGCTTGATTATACATTTACTGATGGCAAATATGGAGTAAGCCTTTTGAATGACAGTAAATACGGATTCGATGTCCATGGAAACTTTGTGAGAATGTCCCTGCTGAGAACCCCGAGTTTTCCTTTGCCTTATTATAACATAAGCTTGGAAGAATTGGAAAACCTCACTGAATCAGTTATGGATCTTGGGAAACACACAATAAATTATGCTCTTTATCCTCATATAGGTGACTGGCGAGAAGCTGGTACTTTTAAAAAGGCGTATGAATTTAACTATCCTCTAATTCCTGTTTTTGCTGAAACGCCGGAAGGATGTCTACCTCAAGAAATATCTTTCTTGGGGTTGTGTGGTAGTGATAGTATCTTGTTGATGACTTGGAAAAAATCAGAAGACAAAAAAGGAGAAATATTGCGACTACTTGAAACAGAAGGCAAAGAGCAAATCCTGGAAATAGAAATTTCCGATAACATAAAGGAGGCTTATGAAGTGAATCTGATGGAAGAAATTTTGAGATCAGAAAACATTACAATTGATGGTCGGAAACTTAGAACAAATATTAAACCCTATGAAATCAAAACCATAAAGATTGTAAGGGAGAAGATTGAAAATAGTTTAGAAAATTAGAATCCATCTAACCGAGTCTAAGCGGGTAAAAACAGGAAGTATAATTACATACATTACTAAAAGGATTTATAAATTTTTTGTCTAATATATATTTCCTGTATAAAGATGTAGAGGTAATTGAAAATGGATATAAAAGACATTAAAAATATTGTGGCATATAATGCCTCCAGTATACGAGTATTGTTTGAGATGTGCCGAATTGCAAAGATAGCAGAGACTGCCAGCGATATAGTGGAGTAGAAATCGGATAATTCCAAGATTTCACCAGGATTTCTAATAGAAGTATTGGTAGTAATTTAGACAAAGATTGGGATGCATATGTAAAAGAATTTTATAAGCTTGAACTGATTTGTAAGCGTCAAATAGAGCACACCTAAAAATTTGCGAGCAAATGTGAGATAATTCCTCCATAGAAATGATGGGGATGGATTATCTATGACCCATATAGAACTGAGGCAGCAATGGAAAGCTAGGATTGAAGCCTACAGAGCAAGCAACTTAAGTGCGAAGGAATTTTGCAAACAGCACAACATAAAGGTGAGACAACTGTACTATTGGCTAAACAAAGAATCCAAGGAAGAAGATCAAACCCACAATACAGTGCAATGGTTACCTGTTAGTTTAAGCGGCAAAGAAGATACATCTTTAAGCGACTTTTTAACCGTAAAAGTGGGTCCTGCTGTAATTGAGACAGGGTTTTAATGAAGAACTACTGCTTCATGTAGTAAAGGTGTTGAGCGCTCTATGTTAGGACTGGCCAGTACTCAAAAGGTTTATCTTGCGTGCGGGAGTACCGACATGCGGAAATCAATAGATTCCTTAGCGGCTATCGTACAGCAAAGCTTTGCATTGGATCCTTTTTCAAGTGCTCTGTTTGTGTTCTGTAACAAGAGCAGGGACAAGATAAAGATACTGCAGTGGGACCACAATGGATTCTGGCTTTACTACAAGAGGCTGGAGAAAGGGAAGTTTGATTGGCTGAAGGAAGGTGCTGGCACAGCAAAGATAAGCGTGAGGAAGCTAAGATGGTTACTGGATGGATTATCACTGAAGCAGAGAAGTGCTCATAAGAAAGTCATTGTAAATACGGTAATATAAAGAATTTTTAAAAATTTTTAGAAGAATTGAAGGTTTTTAGCAATTAGTGTTAAATATAATAGGTGTTATGGAAAATACAACAACTGCTACAGTTACAATTGAAGAGTTAGTGAGAGAGAACAGCTTTTTAAAGCAGGAAATAGAGGAGCTTAAAGCGAAGCTGAGGTGGTTTGAGGAGCAGTTTCGCTTAAGTCGGCAAAAGATGTACGGGCGTTCGAGTGAGAAGACGAATTCAGAGGAGGGAGAACAGCTCAGCTTTTTCAATGAGGCGGAGAAGGGGAATCGAACGCAGAAGCTGCCGAGCCTGCTATAGAGGAGATAACATACAAGCGCCGTAAGAGGAAGGGGTACAGGGCAGAGGACATAAAGGACCTTCCTGTTGAGGTGATAGAGTACCGTTTACCAGAAGAAGAGCAGATATGTCCATGCTGTAGTGGTAAGTTTCATGAGATGAGCACAGAGGTGAGGGAAGAGCTAAAGATTATACCTGCCAAGGTAAACATAATGAAGCATGCAATGCCGCAATTGCGAGCAAAATGAAGTGAGCACGCCCATAGTAACGGCAACAATGTCTGAAGCTGTACTTCCTGGGAGTATTGCCTCACCATCTGCTATTGCGTATGTAATGACACAGAAATTTGTGGAAGGGATGCCGCTATATAGGCAGGAGCAGCAGTGGGAACGGATGGGGGTAGAGCTATGAAGGCAGACTATGGCTAATTGGATGGTACAGGGGTCAGAGAGGTGGTTGAGGCCTGTATATGAGAGGATGAAGGAACATTTAATCAAGAGGGATATACTGCATGCAGATGAGACGACGTTGCAGGTATTACACGAGCCAGGGCGGGCAGCAGAGGCTGTATTATACATGTGGCTTTATCGTACAGGCAGGGATGGTCCAGCGATAGTGTTATATGATTATCAGACGACGAGGGCAGGTAGGCATGCGAAGAAGTTTTTGGAGGGATTCAAAGGGTATCTGCATGTAGACGGATATGAAGGGATACAATGGTATACCTAATGTAATATTGGTGGGATGTTGGGCGCATGCAAGGAGGAAGTTTGATGAAGCATTGAAGGCAATACCTGGGACGAGTGAAGGAGTAGCAAGCGTGGCAAGGGAGGGACTTGATTACTGCAATAAGCTGTTTGCAATTGAGCGGGAGCTTCGAGATGTTACACCCGAGGAGAGGTATGAAGAGCGATTGAAGAGGAGCAAGCCAATACTGGATGAGTTTTATTCGTATTTAAAATACCATATGCCGAGGGTACTGCCTAAGAGGAGAGTTGTCAAGAATTTTGTGTCTGATTAAAGTAACGTAACTGGAAAATTTGTTGTATTTCATAAATGTGAGCATTTATCATTGGTACCGCTTTTTTCCATTTTGTTTGCCTTAAGTTCTCCCGCTGTAAATATATGTTAATTTCCAATACCTCCACAGAGTTAAAGTAACCACCCGACCTTATCCGAATTTTTTCAACCAGGCTATTAATACTCTCTACACTGTTGGTAGTATAAATATGCTTTCTCAAGGATTCAGGATATTTAGTGAAAGCCATGTAATGTTCTGCTTTTTCCATAAGAAGGTTCATATATCGGCCATATTTACTCTTAAAGTTGCTACAAAGTTCATAAAACTTTTGAATAGCTTCATCAAAGGAAGAAGCAAACTTTATTTTATCGAGTTCTTTCTTAAATTCTGTGGCGTCAGTTTTGGTCATATATTTGCGGATATTTCTCTGAAGGTGTACAAAACAGAGCTGATGGTCAGCATATGGATATACAGCTTTGACCGTGTCAATAATTCCTGGAAAATCATCGCTTACAACCACTAAAACTCGTTTAAGACCGCGATTTATCAAGTCTTCAAAGACCTTGTTCCAATCGGCTCTGTTCTCTTTACCGAAGAAGGTGTAGAGACCGAAGATATCTTTTTTACCTTCCATATCGATGCCAAGGACTATGTAGCATGCGGCTTTCTTTACTTTTGAGCCGTCCTTTATCTCACAGTGATAGGCATCGATGAGTAATGCAAACACCGATTCGGGTAATTCCCGTTGTTTGAAAAGTTCTAACTTACCTTTTAAGTCATCTTTGATTTTATTGAGTTCATCATCAGAATAAGGGAGATTGAGGCTTTTGAGGGTATTTAAGAGGGAAGATTCTGAATAACCGTTGACAACAAGGGACATAAGGAGGTCTGTATAGGATTCATCCACTCTTTTATATGGTTCAGGGAGGATGTGGGGTCTGAAATCGCCAGTGCGAGTTCTTGGGACAGAGATTTCCAGGTTACCCATAGGTGTACCAAGTTTTCTATCATAAAAGCCGTTACCTTTGTCGTTCTCGTTTTTCAAGAGATAGATTTGGCGTTCAGACAACATAAACCAGTCGAGCAAATCCTCCAGCAATTTTTTCAAGGCAGGGCGAGAAGGATCCGAATCAGAGCAACACTGATTTAATACTTTTTCAACCGCCATATTTTTAACTGTTTGATAATAGGTATTTTTATCCATAATTACCAGCCTCCTTTGTGATTTCATTATACACCAGACACAATTTTATTTTAACACCCAGAGCGGGGCGGGGGGGGGGGGCGGTTAAACCAGATAACAACTGGGTGGGTAAACTACTTTGGCTTAACAGACGCTAAAGGCAGGATGAAAGCCCTTGATGAATGGATTCGTCGAAGGTTAAGAGCTTGTATATGGAAACAATGGAAGAAGATAAAAACGAGATATGACAACTTGGTAAAGCTGGGGTTGGCAGATGATGAAGCATGGAAATTTGCAAATACAAGGAAAAGCTACTGGAGGATTTCCAATAGTCAAGTTCTTAACATGCCCCTTACAAACAAATATTTTGAGAGCATCGGATATAAAAGTTTATACGATAGATATCAAGTAGTATGTCAATTCTAACGAACCGCTGTATACTGGACGGTACGTACGGTGGTGTGAGAGGACAGTAGGTGAAATAATCACCTACCTCCTACTCGATTGCAATGGTTTGGTATTGCCGGTTTAAGTTATCAGTTTGTCAGTTAGAGTTTGAAAAAGCCTGAAATTAAGCAATTTTTTCTTTTTCAAATGCCCAAATTGTACCTACATAGTAATGTTACTTTGTCAAGATGGGAATTATTTTACGCTTACCTGAAACCGTGATAGGTAATGCTTAATTGCTTTTAAACAGATTGTTAATTTGCAGATTATAGGCTACGTAAAAAATGCTGATAATTAAATTGCGGATTTTGTTTTTGACAGCAAAATAGACTTTTTAGATTCAAATCATGATATGATGGGCAAATGATGTCTGGGTTTAATGCCGGTTTGAGGCCCCTGAATCAGCGTGAGAATAAAAACTTATTAAACCATATATGGAACAAAACCCCATACATGTCAATATTATTTACGAAAAATAGTATTGACATATTTTTTTGTCTGTGTTAAAGTTTGTGCTGGGTTTAAAATCACTAAACAAAAAGTTTAGTTTTCAAAAACTTTGAAAAGTTTAAAATTTCAGTCTCAATCGCGTTAGGAGAATAGCATATGAAAATCGGCGAGAAGATAAGGCAATTGCGGCTTAAGGCGGGTCTGACGCAGGAAGAGCTGGCTGACAGGTGCGAGCTGACAAAAGGTTTTATATCACAGGTGGAAAGGGAGCTTACATCGCCTTCTATTGCCACCTTGATGGACATACTGGAATGCCTCGGGACAAACCTTAAAGATTTTTTTAGCGACGCCGTGCCCGAGAAGGTGGTGTTCAAGAAAGATGATGTCTTCACAAAACAGGATGAGGAGCTAAAGCACTCCATAAAATGGCTGGTGCCCAGCGCTCAAAAGAATGCGATGGAACCAATACTTATGCAGCTTGAGCCTGGTGGGAGCTCCAGTGAAGATAATCCGCATGATGGAGAGGAATTTGGCTATGTGATATCGGGCAGCATAAACCTTTATCTGGGAAATCGCAAATACAAAGTGAGAAAGGGAGAGAGCTTTTATTTCAAGGCTAACCAGGTGCACAGAATAGAAAATGCTGGGAAGGCGAAGGCGGTTGTGCTGTGGATATCATCGCCACCCAGCTTTTAATATTATGAAGGTTTGAGGGGGAGGTATACATGACGGAGGAGCCTATCATAAAGCTAGTGAATGTTTCAAAGAATTATGATGGGACAGAGGCGTTGAATAATATTAATCTGTGTATACGCAAAAACGAGTTCCTTACTTTGCTTGGGCCAAGCGGGTGTGGCAAGACCACAACGCTTCGCATCATTGCGGGTTTTGAACGGCCCGACTCTGGTGCAGTGTATTTCGAAGGAAAGAACATAACCAACTTACCTCCCTACAAGAGAAAGGTAAACACCGTCTTTCAAAGATACGCCCTGTTTCCGCATATGAATGTGGCCGAGAACATAGCGTTTGGGCTTAAGATAAAGAAGCTGGATAAGAAGACCATAGAGAGAAAAGTGGCCGAGGTGCTTGAACTGGTAAATCTCAAAGGCTTTGAGAAGAGGAGCGTGGATTCCTTAAGTGGAGGACAGCAGCAGAGGGTGGCCATAGCCAGGGCGTTGGTCAATGAGCCGGAGGTGCTTTTGCTGGACGAGCCACTAGGAGCTCTGGATTTGAAGCTCAGGAAAAGCATGCAGATCGAGCTTAAGAGGATTCAGAAGATGCTGGGCATTACCTTTGTGTATGTTACCCACGACCAGGAAGAGGCCCTCACCATGTCGGATACCATCGTGGTGATGAAGGATGGCACCATACAGCAGATCGGTACGCCCGAGATGATATACAACGAGCCTAAAAACGCATTTGTGGCCGATTTCATCGGTGAGAGCAACATCATCCCGGGCAGGATGCTTAAGGACAACCTGGTGTATTTTGCTGGCCATGAATTCGAGTGCGTCGACTCCGGCTTTGAACGCAATGAAGAAGTAGATGTGGTCATAAGGCCCGAGGACATAAAGTTGGTACCTGTAGGAGAGGGTATGCTGCAGGGAGAGGTGGAGTCAGTGACCTTCAAAGGAGTGCATTACGAGATGATAGTGCGCAGCGAGGGTATAGACTGGATGATACACAGCACCCTCATGCAGCCGGTGGGAAGCACGATAGGGCTCCGCATACTCCCCCAGGACATCCACATAATGAAGAAGGTGGCTGTAAAATGAGAAAGACGTGGTATGCGTATCCCTATCTGGTATGGATGGCCATCTTTATAGTTATACCATTGTTTTTGTTGCTCTTTTATGCCTTTACCGTCACCACAGAAGAGGGTATAAAGTTTACCCTCCAGCACATAAAGCGCGTATGGGAGCCAATATACCTGATGGTGTTGCTACGCTCGGTGCTGCTTGCACTCATATGTACCGTGGTGTGCCTCGTGATAGGCTATCCCGTGGCTTCGATCCTGGCAAGCAAGGAATACAGCCATAATAAGGTTTTGGCCTTGCTGCTTGTGATTCCTATGTGGATAAATTTCCTGGTAAGGACCTATGCATGGATGAGCCTGCTGGGGAGGAATGGTCTAATTGATATTGTAATGGATTTCTTGCATCTCCCCCCTGTACAGCTTCTCTATACCGACCACGCAGTGGTGCTGGGAATGGTATATAATTTCTTGCCCTTCATGGTGCTTCCCATATATTCGGTCCTGACCAAGATGGATAAGAGCATCATTGAGGCGGCAGAAGACCTGGGGGCTGATTACGCCACCGTGCTCAAACGAATTGTCATTCCCCTTAGCCTGCCAGGGGTCATATCGGGCATCACAATGGTATTCATGCCGGCAGTGACTACCTTTATAATCTCTAGGTTGCTGGGTGGGGGGCAGTATATACTCATAGGCAATCTGATAGAGCAGCAGTTCATAGTTGTAGGCGATTGGAACTTTGGCTCGGCTATATCCTTTGTGCTGACGGTGATAATTCTGATAAGCATGGGCATCATGCGTAAATATGACAGGGAGTATGAGGGGGGTGCCATATGGTAGGGCGCGTTGTCAAAAGGGTATACCTGTACCTGATTTTCCTCTTCCTGTATGCACCCATAGTTATGCTGGTTGTGTATTCCTTTAACGAGTCCAGGTCAATGGGGCGATGGAGTGGCTTTACATTAAAGTGGTATACCGAGCTGTTTAAGGACACTGAAGTGTTGCATGCCCTTTACAATACCCTGGCTATAGCAGTGCTGTCTGCCGTCATAGCCACGATTATTGGCACATCGGCTGCCATAGGCATACACGAGATGAAGAGGGTCAAGAAGGCAATAGTAATGAACCTTACCTACCTCCCTGTAATAAATCCCGATATTGTTACGGGTGTGTCGCTCATGCTGTTGTTTGTATTTACCAAGCCCTTTACCGGGATGGGGCTGGGTTTTTTTACCATGCTGCTTGCTCACATCACCTTCAATATACCCTATGTGATACTCTCTGTGATGCCCAAGCTCAAACAGCTTGACAGGCATATATATGAAGCGGCGCTCGACCTGGGTGCAACCCCTTCCTATGCCTTGCGGAAAATTGTTATCCCCCAGATAATGCCGGGGATCTTAACAGGATTTTTGCTGGCCTTCACCCTGTCTATCGATGACTTCGTTATCAGCTTCTTTACCACCGGCTCGGGGGTGTCAAACATCGCCATATACGTCTATTCTATGGCAAGAAGGGGTGTTAACCCTAAAATAAATGCTTTATCAACCATTATGTTTATCACCGTGCTGGCATTGTTGCTTATAGTAAACAAGAGGATGAGCAAAGACAATTCAAAGGTAAAGGAGAGTGTGTGAGATGAAAAAGGCATTTAAAATTTTCGGTTTACTTTTCAGCATAATAATGGTGGTGGGCATCTTGGCCGGGTGCGGCAGCGCTTCAAAGGCTCAGCTCAAGGTGTATAACTGGGGAGATTATATCGACGAAACTGTCATTGATGAGTTTGAAAAGAAGTACAACATCGACGTGATTTATGATACCTTTGCCACCAACGAGGAGATGTATGTGAAGATAAAGGGCGGGGGAGCCGACTATGACGTGGCCATTCCATCAGATTACATGATCGAGCGCATGATAAAGGAGGGCATGCTTGAGAAAATAGACTTCAGCAACGTTCCCAACTATAAATACATAGATGAAAGGTTTAAGAACCTCCCATATGATCCGAATAACGAATATTCCGTTCCCTACATGTGGGGCACGGTAGGCATTTTGTACAACAAGAAGATGGTCAAAGAGCCGGTTGACAGCTGGAAGATACTGTGGGATGAAAAGTACAAAAAGCAGATCTTCATGCTGGACAGCAGCAGGGACTCCATAGGGGTGGCCCTTAAAATGCTAGGGTATTCCTTGAACACCAGGAATATGGATGAACTGGAACAGGCCAAGGAGGCATTGATAAGGCAAAAACCCTTGGTGCTGTCTTATGTAAGCGACGAGGTCAAGAATGCCATGATATCAGGGCAGGCAGCTCTTGCAGTGGTGTGGTCAGGCGATGCCGTATATACCAAGAGGGAAAACCCCGACCTGGAATATGCAATACCCAAGGAAGGCAGCAATTTGTGGGTTGATGCCATGGTAATTTTGAAAGGAACCAAAAACAAGAAGGTGGCTGAGCAGTTTATAAATTTCATGTGCGAGCCTGAAATTGCCTACAGAAACACTACCTATATAGGATATTCCACGCCTCATACCGAAGCCAGAAAGATGCTTCCTCCTGAGATTCTCAACGACAGGACTGCTTATCCGACTGATGAAGATTTGAAAAATTGCGAGGTGTTTGAAGCATTGTCAGATGTTATAAAGGAGTATGACAGGGTATGGACGGAGGTTAAAGCAGCAAGGTAAAGGTTGCATTATGGAATAAGAAAAGTTTGATGATAACGGAGATTTTATGGGATGCGGGTAAGTATGATACGACAGGGTGTAACTGCCAGTGGTTGTTACACCCTATTACATTATTTCATACTTCCATAAATCTTACCTTACATATTTCATTGGGGGGAGTGTGGGATGGATAGGGGGATAAAGCCAATAAAGAGGTCAAGGATTAGAATTCAATTGGGAAGGCTATTTTATACTTATAAAAGATACTGGGATTGGTATTTTGGCCATAAGAAATACGCAAGAAATATCTCACGAGATTTGTTGCCGGTGATCGTTTTTACCCATAAAACGCCTCTAATTAGAAAGCTGAAAGATGTGGATATGTGGATGCAGTATAATAAAATAATAAACTTGAAGATTGCAGCACAAAAAATAGATGGAGTAATATTACATCCGGGAGAGACATTTTCATTTTGGAGGTTGGTAGGTAAACCCACCAGGAGGAAGGGTTACGTAGATGGAATGGAATTGTCGTATGGCAGAATTAAGCCGGGGGTTGGGGGAGGGCTGTGCCAGCTATCAAACCTGATATACTGGATGACATTACATACGCCGTTATCGGTAACAGAAAGACACAGGCATAGCTATGATGTATTTCCCGATTCAAATAGGACGCAGCCCTTTGGGAGTGGGGCTACCTGTGTATATAACTATATTGATCTGCAGGTATATAATGGGACTAACCAACCGTATCAATTAAAAGTATGGTTGACAGACCAATATTTGGTTGGGGAGTGGAGAACAACAGAGAAACCACCATATACATATAAAGTATATGAGAAAGAACATTGGATTACTCATGAATGGTGGGGTGGCTATATTAGACACAATGTAATATGCAGAAAAGTTTTTAATCTGGATGGGGATGAAATAGATGACGAATATATTACAGAAAATCATGCAATTATGATGTATCAACCTTTTTTGGGAGAATGATTTTACTGCAAATTTAATTTGCATGATATAGGCGAAATGGTTATGGTTTGACTTATAATTTTCTTAACTTTTGCTTGAAGATTGCTTTACATTTGGCGGCTTCCTTTTGCAATTGAACCTTTAACGAATCCTGTATTGAGCAGCAAATTGCGTTCCTGTACTTAAATTTCATCCAATAATTTAATAGGGAGGGGAATGATGTATGAAACGTTTTAGAATAGCTGTGGCTGGCTGTGGGAGTATGGCCAATACCTGGATAAAATACGCTTTGGAAAGACAAGATGCTGAAATTGTAGCGCTGGTTGATATAAATGAAGAGAACGCGCGTGCTATGGCAAAGCGGTATGGCTTGAACTGTGGAATATACCAGGACATCGAAAAAGCCATAGAGGATTCATCGGCCAATCTGGTGTTTGATGTAACCGTACCTGAAGCTCATTACAGGATAGTGACCACGGCGCTTAGGATGGGATGCCATGTGCTGGGTGAAAAGCCTATGGCTTCCTCAATGGAAGAGGCGTGGGAGATGGTGGCTGTTGCTGAGGAATCTGGAAAAATGTATGCGGTTATGCAAAACCGGCGTTACTTAAAACATATTCGTGCATTTCGCGAGCTTATAAGCTCGGGAGTTATCGGTAAGCCGGGTTTTGTATGTGCTGATTTTTTCCTGGGGCCCCATTTTGGAGGATTTAGAGATGTCATGGACAGCCCACTTATCCTCGATATGGCAATACATACGTTTGATCAAGCCCGTTTTATAATTGGTGCTGATCCTGTTTCTGTATACTGCCATGAATTCAATCCGCCTGGTTCATGGTATAAAGGAAATGCTGCTGCGGTATGCATTTTTGAATTTTCGGACGGTTCAGTATTTTCTTACAGGGGGTCGTGGTGTGCACAGGGTGCTCCTACTTCATGGGAATCATACTGGAGGATTACGGGCAGTAAGGGGACGGCTATATGGGATGGAATCAATCCTCCCTATTGTGAGGTTGTAGCAGAAAATAATACAGAACAGTTCATTTATGAGACCAAAAGGGTTGAGGCTACATATTCGTGGAACGGCAGGGAAGGGCATTTTGGATGCCTGGATGAGATGTTCAGCGCCCTTTTGGAAGGCAGGAAGGCCGAGACGGATTGCACTGATAATATAAAGAGCATGGCAATGGTTTTTGGCGCACTGGAAAGTGCTAGAAAGGGCAAAAAGATTATGATACAAACTGCAAATAAATAATTTCTTCCAAGGAGGAATTTGTTAAGCGACGTAGAATATATAAACGTAAAATATATTTGTTCAGGTTGCCTATGACAAAAATAAAGCAAAAGGGAGGCGTGTACATATGAAATTAGGGGTTTTTACGGTACTGCTGGCCAATAAGAGTTTTGAAGAGGCATTAAAGTATTTACATGATTCAGGGGTTGAAGCGGTAGAGATAGGGACAGGCGGATTTCCTGGTAAAGCCCATGCCAATCCCGATGAGCTGCTGGCTGATGAAAACAAGCTCAACGAGTTTAAGGACTTGCTCAAGAAGTACAACATGCAAATCAGCGCCTTGAGCTGTCATGGCAATCCCGTACATCCCCAAAAGGAGATCGCAGATGCTTTCCATAAAGATTTTGAAAAGACGGTGCTGCTGGCCGAAAAGCTTGGCGTGGACAGGGTTATTACCTTTTCAGGTTGCCCTGGGGATTCTCCCGACTCTAAGTATCCTAACTGGGTGACATGCCCCTGGCCGGATGATTTCTTGAAGATACTGGACTATCAGTGGAATGAGGTTCTTATTCCATACTGGGAAAAAGCGGTCAAGTTTGCCAATGACCACGGTGTAAACAAGATATGCCTTGAGATGCACCCGGGCTTCTGCGTTTACAATCCCGAAACTCTGCTTAAGCTAAGAGCTGCAGTGGGCGATACCATTGGCGCAAACTTTGACCCCAGCCATCTGTTCTGGCAGGGAATAGATCCCGTTGCCTCTATCCGCAAGCTGGGTCCGGCTATATATCACTTCCATGCCAAGGATACCAAGATAGACCAGTACAATACTGCCGTGAACGGCGTGTTGGACACCAAGCATTATAGCGATGAGATCAACCGCTCCTGGATCTTCCGCACAGTGGGATATGGCCATGACTATCAGGTATGGAAAGACATTGTAAGCAACCTGCGCATGGTGGGATATGATTATGTAATGAGCATAGAACATGAGGACAGCCTTATGTCGCCCAATGAAGGACTCCAAAAGGCTATTGCGTTCTTGAAAGAGGTCATGATTTTTGAGTCCAAAGGCGAGATGTGGTGGGCTTAAAATTAGGCTTATTAAATCAGGGGACTTCTCTTGTTCAATTGGGAGGAGTTCCCTGATATATTATAACTACGCTGAAATTGGGCATTATTATAAGGGACGTATAGGTGTAGCGGTTATAGTAGGAGTAGGCGATGAAGTGCATTTGGGCAAGCCTTAAATAAGGGTTTTAAAGAAAGGATTTGACTATAATGAGAGCGGGGGGAAAAGGTATATGAAGGATACATTGAATGTGGGGCTTGTTGGGTATAAGTTTATGGGTAAGGCCCATAGCAACGCCTTCAGAAAGCTGGGGATGTTTTTCAATCCCAGCTTAAAGATCGTCATGAAAGCCATATGTGGCAGGGACGAGGAATGGGTCAAGCAGTCGGCCGAAAAATTCGGGTGGGAAAGCTACGAAACTTCATGGGAGAAGCTGGTCAAACGGGACGACATCGATATGGTGGATATAACAGCCCCCAGCAACGTTCACAAGGAGATAGCCATTGCAGCTGCAGAGCAAGGAAAGCACGTGTTTTGTGAAAAGCCGCTGGCTTTAAATCTCAGGGATGCAAGGGAAATGCTGGAAGCAGTCGAGAAGAACAAAGTAAAGCACCAGATAGGGTTTAATTACAGGTTTGCTCCTGCTGTGCAGCTGGCTAAAAAATTGATCGATGAGGGAAAGATTGGGAAGATATATCACTTCAGAGCTTTGTATCTCCAGGATTGGGTTATGGATCCCGATTTTCCGTTGGTGTGGAGGTTGGACAAGAAAATAGCCGGGTCTGGAGCCTTGGGTGATCTTGGGGCTCACATTATTGACCTTGCTCGTTTTCTGGTAGGGGAGTTTGACAAGGTAATTGGGATTAATAAGACTTTTATTAAAGAAAGGCCCATTGTGGAGAGGATGGAAGGATTGAGCGCTAACGCCCAAGCTGGTGGGCCTCGCGGCGAGGTCACGGTGGACGATGCTACGTTGTTTCTTGCTGAGTTTAAAAACGGTGCTTTGGGTTCTTTTGAGGCCACTCGCTTTGCCAACGGCCATAAAAACGGCATGTCTTTTGAGATAAATGGCAGCAAGGGCAGTTTGAGGTTTGAGTTTGAAAGGATGAACGAGCTGTGGTATTATTCTTCTGAAGACCCCGAGGGGGTACAAGGTTTCAGGCTCATTCAAGTTACAGAGCCGGTTCATCCATATGCTTCGGCTTGGTGGCCTGCAGGGCATGTTATAGGCTATGAGCATACCTTTGTACACGAGCTTTACGAGTTTGTTGAGGCAATTGCTCACGATAGAAATGCTTGTCCCGATTTCAATGACGGTGTAAAGTGTTCCCAGGTTCTTGAGGCGGTGGACCTGTCTATTACAGAAGGGCAATGGATACAGGTGGATAGCCTATAAGGATATCGATAATCTTTGGCGACAGCTGCGGGGAAAGTGCCCGTGGCTGTTTTTGTTTGAGCACACTAAACAAGGTGGAAATGCACCTAAAACGGCTTACAGGAGGAATTATAGGGGAATGAAGATAGGCACATTGTCTGTTCCCAATAACGTATTTCTAGCACCTATGGCAGGAGTTACCGATATGCCGTTTCGCCTGCTATGCAAACAGCAGGGCTGTGGTATGGTGTATACCGAGATGGTAAGCGCCAAAGGGCTTTACTACGGCGACGAAAAGACCTGGAAGCTTACCGAGGTTCATCCTAACGAGCACCCTGTAGGAGTGCAGATCTTCGGTTCTGACCCCGATATAATGGCCGAGATAGCTAGGAGGCTGGCTCAGACAGATATAGACTTGATAGATATAAATATGGGATGTCCCACGCCCAAGATTGTGAAAAATGGTGATGGAAGTGCGCTCATGCGCCATCCCGAAAAAGTATACAAGATCGTGAAGGCGGTGGTGGAGGCTTCTTGCAAGCCCGTGACCGTGAAGATAAGGAAGGGGTGGGATGCTGAAACCGTCAATGCCGTCGAAATAGCCAAGGCAATAGAGGAAGCAGGAGGCTGTGCTGTGACGGTCCATGGCCGTACCAGAGAACAGTTTTATTCCGGAGTTGCCGATTGGGACATCATCCGCAGGGTGAAGCAGGCGGTGTCTATACCTGTCATTGGAAATGGGGATATATTTACGCCTGAGGATGCGAAGCGAATGCTGGATGAAACTGGGTGTAATGGCGTAATGGTTGGCAGGGGAGCCCATGGTAATCCTTGGATTTTTAAGAGAATAATTCATTATTTGGAAACAGGAGAACTCCTGCCTCTCCCTACGCCGCGCCAGAAGATTGAGATGGCTCTTCGTCACCTCGATATGATGATACAATACAAGGGTGAGGGAGTAGGAATTCGTGAGATGAGGAAGCACATAAGCTGGTATATCAAAGGACTGCCCAATGCCAATAGGGTCAAAAATGTCGTGAATACCTTGAAGAATGCGGAAGAAATCCGCAGGCTGTTGAATGGGTACCTGCTTGAGCTGGAAGGGGCTGCGGGATGATGCTCTGACAAGCAATTTTTAATAAATTTTGTGAGATGTTTTTATATAAGCTTCTGCATATGGATATAATTGTAATCAATAATGGACCAGTTGAATAAAATTTATAGGAGGATAATATGAAAAGGATTGTCAGCGTAAGTATAGGGGCCTCTTGGTAGAAATATTTGAATTGAGCAGGGATCAAAGGTGAGCAAGTTTGCTGTTATGACGTTCCGCGATACGGGTGGCCAATCCACCGATACAGGAGTTTTGGGCGGATTAATGAATGTTTTAAAGGGTT
The DNA here is from genome assembly GCF_016908415.1 of Caldicoprobacter guelmensis. Classification (NCBI taxonomy): domain Bacteria; kingdom Bacillati; phylum Bacillota; class Clostridia; order Caldicoprobacterales; family Caldicoprobacteraceae; genus Caldicoprobacter; species Caldicoprobacter guelmensis. The sequence continues at coordinate 4,270 of NZ_JAFBDW010000010.1, read as the reverse complement.
GGCATTCTAGGTCAGTACTTCAGCCTGTAGGTACTATATATTTTAAACAAGATGGACTGGAAATGGGTTACATATTGCAATTGCCGGATTTTATGGTAAACTGGGATGTACTTCCCACCGGCAGGCGCAGCAAGAGACTTTTAAGGTATTTAAGGTTGCTGAAAGAACTTGGCGTTGAAGCGGTATGCATTCCCGATTGTTGGGTTGTTTTGCCTCAAGAGGCTATGGAGGCTATTAAGGAAATATTTGCTGTGGATTCGGTATATCAAATAAGGGTGTTTGCACTTGCCAATTCCATAAAGCATTTGCTGGGCATGCTGAAGGACAGGGTTTCCAACTTGAAAGTGGGAATATGGGGTGCAGATACCTGGGCTGGCAGGCTGTTTGCCAGAGTGATGGCGCCTTATATAAACGACATGGTGCTGGGAGGTACTGCCGAGAGAAAACTCTATGAACTGGCTGATGAGGTCTTAATGGAGACGGGGCTGGCCTGCCCGGTTACCACTGATGCTGCCAAATGTCTGAAGGATAAGCAGCTTGTGGCGGTGGCAGATGAGTGTGACTTTGGTATGCTGAGCAATTATACCATCGTTGCGTATGCCGCCCAAGTCAATTTAAAGCATATAGAGGCGATGAAAAGTCATCGAGAGATTTTTTGGATATTGTCGGGTTGGGCAACGTTGCCTGATGAAATAAAGGCGGATATTGAACTGATGCCGTGGGAAAGTCTGGGGGTGTTGCAAGCCTTATCCATTATGGAAGACGAGATTGGTGAAATGAGCCACATATTAGAAAAAGTGAAGATGCGGGGATTTATATCGCTTGAAGGGGGAATAACCTACGACACCTTCCGAATTCGATATTTAAGAAAAAAGGGCGTGATTTTATTTCCTTGACAAACCGTAATTACTTTTTTATAATAATTACACTACAAATTTAGAAAGATTTTCAAGCACTGGCACAAATAATGATAATTGTGTCAGTGCTTATTGTATTGATTACGGGGATAAGGTTTTTTGGAATCAAAGGTGTGTTTTAAACGCATATTATCATAAATAACAATGAAAATTTGAGTGAAGGGGAGAATTGACTATGGCAGAAGATTACAAAGACACGATATTAACGCAGGAAGGCGTTGCTAAATTGGAGGAAGAGTTGAGGTACCTGAAAACTGTCAAGCGGAAAGAGGTGGCCGAACGCATCAAACAGGCCATTGCTTTCGGGGACCTCAGCGAAAATTCCGAGTACGATGAGGCAAAAAATGAGCAGGCATTCATTGAGGGGCGCATTGTGACTCTGGAAAACCTGCTCAGAAATGCCAAAGTCATAGATGATGATGATATATCCACTGATGTTGTAAGCATTGGTTCCACTGTGAAACTGCTGGATGTTGAAACCAACGATGTAATGGAGTACACTATTGTAGGGTCAACTGAGGCCAATCCTGCAGAAAACAGGATATCCAACAAGTCACCAGTAGGCAAAGCGCTATTGGGTAAGCCTGTGGGGGCTGTGGTGGATGTGCATGTGCCCGATGGAGTCATTAAATTTAAGATATTAGAAATTCGTAAGTGAAGGTGTGAAATGCGGGATGGATGAAACAAGAATGGATGCGCAATTTGAAGAACAACAGAATTTAAACGAGATACTGCTTGTAAGGAGAGAAAAGCTAAATAAGCTGCGTAAAGAGGGTAGGGATCCTTTTGCCATTACCAGGTTTGAAGTTACTCACTATTCCCAACAAATAAAAGATAATTTTGAAATTATGGAAGGTCAACAGGTAACAGTAGCGGGTAGGGTCATGTCAAAAAGGGTGATGGGCAAAGCCAGCTTTGCTCACATCCAGGATAGCGCTGGCCAGATACAGATATTTGTTCGTATCAACGATGTGGGAGAAGAACAGTATGAGGATTTTAAGTCCTTTGATCTAGGAGATATCATAGGGGTGACGGGAGAGGTATTTAAGACCAAAACGGGAGAGATTTCAGTTAGGGCACAGAAGATGGTCCTGCTCGCAAAATCCCTTTATCCTCTTCCCGAAAAATGGCATGGGCTTAAGGACCCCGACCTCCGTTACAGGCATAGATATGTGGATTTGATCGTGAATCCAGAGGTACGCCGCACTTTTGAAATACGCTCCAAGGTTATACGGAGTATCAGGAATTATCTTGATAGCAGGGGATATCTGGAAGTTGAGACTCCCATCCTTCATACCACTGCAGGTGGCGCTGCCGCCCGGCCTTTTATTACTCACCATAATACTCTTGATATTGACATGTACCTACGCATTGCTACCGAGTTACATTTAAAGCGGCTGATTGTTGGCGGTTTTGATAAAGTTTACGAGTTAGGGCGCGTGTTTCGCAATGAGGGCATGTCCATTAAGCATAATCCCGAGTTTACTTCAATTGAGATATACAAGGCTTATGCAGATTACATTGACATGATGGAACTTACCGAGGACATGATAGTCACCGTTGCAAAAGAGGTGCTAGGGGCCACTAAGCTGACCTATCAAGGCCAGGAAATCGATCTGACGCCTCCATGGCAGCGTATGACCATGATTGAGGCTGTTAAGAAATATGCAGGGGTAGATTTTTCGAGGATTAATACTGATGAGGAAGCTAGGGAGATTGCAAAACAGGCAGGCCTAGAGCTCGATAAAGGCAATACCTGGGGATATATACTCAATGCCTTCTTTGAGGAAAAGGTGGAGCAGCATCTGATACAGCCCACGTTTATTATGGATTACCCAATAGAAATTTCGCCGCTTGCAAAGAAGAAGAAGGATGATCCAAGGTTGACCTATCGCTTTGAGCTGTATATAGTGGCGCGAGAGATTGCCAATGCGTTTTCTGAGCTGAATGACCCGATCGATCAGAAGGAACGCTTCTTGGAGCAGGCCAGGCAGCGTGCGGCAGGGGATGAGGAGGCCCATATGATGGATGAGGACTTTGTGCATGCCCTGGAGATCGGCATGCCGCCCACCGGTGGTGTGGGTATAGGCATTGATAGGCTAGTGATGCTGTTTACCGATTCTTATTCTATAAGGGACGTAATACTGTTTCCTACTATGAGACCCAGGGAGTAAAGGTAAGCATGAGGGATAAAGGTAAGGGTTATGAATATTCATCGGGACAGCGAAATTGCCATGGGACTTCTAAAGTTCCATGGCTTAACTTTTTTGGCATTTTGCCATTGTATGAATATTCATAATGTTAAAGCAATTTTTTCTAACTATTCAATTTGTTATATTGATTGCGCTTAAAATGATTATAAATGCTTTAAAAACGGCATTTTGTCGTACTTGTTGAGCATTTGCATTTGATGTATAATTAATATGTGTGTATTGTATAACTCTTTAGGCAGGTGATATATTCCATGTACCAGGTCGTAGTAAATAGGGAAACGCTGCAGAACCATCTTCATTATGATTGGTGGAAATATGTTGTAGGTATAGTGGTGACGGTCATGCTGTGGAATTTGGTATCCACCATGACCAGGCCGCAAACCCCACCAGATAAAAAGGTTGATATTTATTTTGTAGGAGATTATCTTATTGAAGAGAAGGCTGAACCGATAAGCCAACGTATGCTTGAAGATTTTCCGGAACTTTTAGAGATTAACTTTTTTAACATACCCTTGGGTGGAGATGCTGAATTAGAAATAATGGGAAGGCAAAAACTCATGGTGGTGATAGGAGCTCAAGAAGGGGATATATTTATATTTAATAAACAGGAGTACGAGACATTTGCTAAGCAGGGGGCATTTATGCCACTTGATGAATACATTGATGACGAAATAACCAAGTATATACCCATAGAGGAGCTTGAAAAGTATAAATTGAGCGTTAAAGATGAATATGCTCAGGACAAACAGCCGCATATTTACGGTATCCCGCTAAAAGGGGTTACTTTGTTTAACGATGCAGGCTATAATGTGGAGGATAAAGTTGTATCAATAATGGCCTATAGCAAAAATAAAGACAAGGCTATAGAGGTCATGAAATGGATTGTGACAAAAGGAAGATGAAAGCGAATTAGCGCGTATAATCTAGAAAAAAAGAGATATATCGAGTATTTGTTAATAAATGCGAAAAATAACTACAATAAACCTACTTAAATGAGTTGATTATATTAAGATAAGTGTGGTATAGTAATAAACGCCGCTCTGGTGAGGGCGGTGGGGGAATGGTCCTTGAAAACTGAACAGTGGCGGAATGTCCAGGTCAATTCTGGAGAGAAAAAGGTGAAGAGGACCTGCTTGCTGG